>CAZTER010000449.1:0-2447 GCA_964612045.1 uncultured Bdellovibrionales bacterium | reverse complement strand
CTCTTTTAGGATCTGATTAACTTCCTCGACCTGTGTGTCGTTTTTAGTGGAGGCTGCAGCAGCTTTGCTAGCGCTCTCCATTAATTCATTTACATATTTTGAAGATAAGAATTCGGAGGTTCCTTTAGCTCTCCAATCAAGAGAAGCGACCATGCTAGATTCTTTAGGAAGGAAAGAAAGAAGGTCGATCTCCTCCTTTGATTTACTTCCGGAGCAGGATGTTAAGGCAAAGCTAATTGCAGTTGTAGTAATTAAGGTAACAAGGAGAGATTTTTTTAATAATTTTTGCATTTTTACCGACCATAAAAACCTGCAAGATGTTCCGATATGGTTCTAAGCCCGATCAGAAACCGCAAGTGATGAAAGCGCAATTTTGGTTCTTCTTAATAGTGCGATGACTTCACTATCTCTATCACGAACTGCAATAGTTCTGCTACTGCCATCGCCATCCTGTGATTCAAAAACTCCAGAATATGTTAACGTTTCAATTGCATCGATTAAAGATGAGTGAGAGGTCGCTTCAGTTCGACTTAGGAAACCAAGTGCACGTCCTGCTCGAGATGACTGAATAGCATGGTTAATTAATTCGTTGACTCGAATAGAGTTTCCCTGTTGCTCAGTGGAAGTCAGGGATTTCGCCGTTTCGTAGCACCATAGCATGCTCTCGCATGGTGCAAGTAGTAGTAGGGGGAAATAGCAGCTCTCTTTTCTATCTGAGAAACGAAGATCTGTGCCATCCTTAGACATAAGGACTCCTTTGTTTTTGAGGCAGGTTAATATCTCTGCCCAAGCTTCATAGCCGACCTTCCAGTCTGGAAGGATCAAGTTTGAGCGAAATATATTGTAATAAGGCAAAGCATCTTCAAGTCTGATAGAGCCATACATCAAGTCCAAAAGGGAGAATACGGCTAGAGGTAGGACTTGGTGTAATGTTGCATTTTTGTAAAAATCTGCGGTGAATCGTCTGGTTCCAGGAATAAAATAAACTTCTTGAGTTAGTGCTACTTCTCGTTTCACCACAGAGGTTTCACCAAGATAGTCAATTTTAGATTCCTGACCCTCTAAAAATCTTTCTAACGTTGGGGTTTTAAACGTTGGAAAACCGCAATGAGTCGATAGTAGTTCAATTGTAGTGGCGAGTTGTTTTATGGATTTTATAAGTTCCTCTCTCTTTAGCCCATAAGATGGCGAAGCCATCAAAGTTAAGCAGGCCAATGAGGTTAAGCTCAGATGGATCTGGTTTCTAATCTCTACAGTTAGTTTGCTAGCTAGATCTCGCACGACATTTCGCGAATCTGATATGTTTTGATCAGCACTTGCTAGGAAATGAGATAGAGATATCGGCGCGCCGAAAGATAATACAACATCTCCATATGACTTAGAGAGAAGTCGACGTGCTTTTATTAGTTGTAAAAAGCTCTCAGATTTTTTCTTTATACCAGTATTTTCATCTCCTAGAGAGCGATCTTCTACGACACGTTCGTATGTAATAGCGACTGGAATAAAATAAAGGTCTTTTCTAGCTCCTTTACGTACCGTATCAACCATCATGTTTAGAAGTCCAAGCTTCGGCGAACGCATTCGACCACTTCTACTTCTTCCACCTTCAATAAAGAACTCTTGGAGATGCCCGCGCTTTACAAGATAAGAGACATATCTTTTTAAAACTAAGGCATGAATCCGATCTGATCGAGCATCTCGCTTTACAAAATAAGCTCCGAGGCTTCTAATGACCCAACCTATCGGCCAGAATCTTAGATTCACACCAGCTGCAACTACCGGAGGGTTTATCTTAGATTCATATAGAGCAGACCCCACTATTATATAATCTAGATGGCTACGATGCATCGGAACTAGAACCGTAGGATGAGAGTGCGCAACCGCCAAAAATCTATCGAGACCTTTTATCGTTAATCCACTAAATAGTTTCCATATTAGAAATCTACAGACTCTATTTCCAATGCTGTATAGTGGACGAACTGGTTGCGCAGCTAATGCACGAAACTCTCGACGGAGTGCGCGATACACTTCTTCTTTAGATCGTCGCTCTCTATTAGCTATTAATGTTATCTCTCTTTCGATCTCGTGTTCAGCGAGGACTGAAGCTTCTTGAGCGTCAATGGTTTGGAATGGTGTCCCTCTAACAACCTTAAGCGACCTGTAAAAATCAAACTTCGCAAGCCTTTCTATCCTTCTCAATAGTCGTCTATCGGAGATGTAGCTTTCAGGTTTTAGATCCTGAATAGATCTTACCTCTCCGAGCTTAAAGACAGTTTTTGATGAGGTAAAAAGTATTTCAATCCAACGAAATGCAGAGAGTCGATAGCCAGGAGGACTTGTTAAAGGGCCACGACGTTCAAATATACTGAGAGTTATAATTTCATTAGACCTATCTTCTATTAATAATTTTAAGAGCTTTTCATGATCATAAAAGGCACACCATTTAA
>CAZTER010000448.1:0-2452 GCA_964612045.1 uncultured Bdellovibrionales bacterium | reverse complement strand
CTTGAACTAAAGAGGTTCAAGGCATGGGTAGGAAACTTTAGTGGTTGGATACGCGATTACTTTTATAGGGACCCTAGTCGAGAGAGGCAAATAAGATATGAAAGAAGACATTCGGCAGGAAAATAACCCAGAGGTAGGTCGAAAATCTGTTCTGACATACACTGTGGATTCATACCAAAACGGCATAGCTTTTGGTCAACATCGTCATGATGATCAGAGTGACCCTCGAACCTTTTATTCCCTTAGAATAAAAGATGAGGGAGAGCTTGTTCGATTGAGAAGCCGGTATACCTTGGAGCAGGAAAATCCATTGCATGCCATGGAACGGCACTTGATGCGTCTATCAACCCAAGGGCGCTTAAGAAAATCTGTAATATACTTTGGTGTAACAACTGATCCATTTCTTCCTTTTGAAGGGAAGTTTGATGCTACTATGAAGTTTCTTGACTTATTTAGGAGGTATACTCCAGGTTTGTTGGTTGTTCAGACTCGCTCTCCATTAATTGTTCTTGCAATGCCGGTCTTACAGAAGCTTGGAAATAATGCAGCTGTAACCATAGGAATAGAAACTCCTTCTCAAGAAGTTGCTAATAGATATACTCCAGGGCTTCCTAGGGTTGAGGAGAGATTGAAAGCTGCCTTAGCTCTTAAGAGGTTTGGTATAGAAGTAACACTTCAAGTAACACCACTTCTTCCTTACGGAGACTGGCGTCGAGATGCCAATAAATTTGCTGGATTATTAACCTCACACTCTGACTTTGTTACGGTTCAACCAATTCATGATGGAAGTGAAAGGGGGGAGAAGAAGATCAGGGCGTTAGAAGTAGCTAGAAAACTAGCTGATGATAGAGAGTTCTTCTATCTTCGCCCAGACTCGGCTTTACCTTTAGTAAAAGCTATTGAGGCTATTCGTCCAGAAGCACTTAAGCGTCCTACTAGAAAACATCTTCAGTCCAAACAGATGAATATGTTTGCAGCTTGATGCTCTGACATTTTAAAGATCTACCGACTCCACAGACTGAATCCACAGTCCGGGCCACGAGCACACACTCGTGGCCCATTTTTTACCTTTTTTACATCTAGATCTCGCAGGTCTTTGAAATGTATTGTGAGTGGGTCTTTTTAAGGCTTAATCAGTCGTATCGTAAAAAAGGGTAGGAAATGATCAGAGTAGCTATTGTTGGTGGAGTTCGTACTCCGTTTGTAAAGGCTGGAGGCGCTTTAGCAAAGAAGAGTTTTATTGATCTTGGAGCACATGTAGTAAGTAGTTTAGCTTCAAGGCTCAATCTAATGGGTGATGCGATTGAAGAGGTCGCCTTTAGTACTGTATTGCTTGATCCTAGAGCTCCTAATTTTGCGCGAGAGATAGTTTTTAAATCTGGTTTATCGCCACGCGTTGTTGGTCACGCATTATCAAATAATTGTATTAGCGGATTGGTGGCAATAAATTTCATCGCTCAATCTATTAGATCAGGAAGGATTAAGATCGGCTTTGCTGGTGGAAGTGAATCCATGTCCAGACCAGCATTGGCATGGAGACCAGCCGCAGAGCGTGCATTTATGCAGTTATTTCAAGCTCGAACTCTAGGACAAAAGCTAGGAGCGTTAGCTTCATTCAGGCCAGGATTCTTTCTTCCAATTCCGCCGAGTCCAAAAGAGCCATCTACTGGATTAACAATGGGACAGCATTGTGAGTTGATGGCCAAGGAATTTTCAATCTCTCGTGAGGAGCAGGATCGAGTTGCTTATCGTAGTCATGTAAATGCAGCGAAAGCTCAACAAGCTGGATATCTAGCTGCTGAGATCTCTCCAATCGATGGGGTTGATAAGGATAATATCATTCGAGCAGATTCAAGTATGGAGAGATTGGCAAAGCTTCCTCCAGTATTTGATCGTAGTTCTGCTGGAACGATATCTGCCGGCAATGCTAGTCCCTTAACCGATGGAGCCTCTGTTATATGTTTAATGGCTGAAGAAGAGGCGCGTAATCGTGGATTAGAGATCCTCGGATATCTTGATGACACAGTATTCTCTGCGATAGCTCCGAAAGACGGTCTTTTAATGGCTCCAGCGATTGCTCTTCCAGCTTTATTGAAGAGAGCAAATCTTACTTTGGATCAGATTGACCGTTTCGAAGTTCACGAAGCGTTTGGAGCGCAGGTGGCTGCAAATCAAGCAGCTTGGGAAAAAGGATGGAGTAAATACGAAGCAGCAACTCCTATTGGTAAAATACCAGAGGAGAAGATGAATGTTAACGGTAGCTCCATCGCGATCGGGCATCCATTCGCAGCCACTGGTGGTCGTTTAGTTCTCTCTGCACTTAATGAGCTAAAGAGGAGTGGGGGAAACAAGGCTGCTATAAGTATCTGTGCTGCTGGAGCAATGGCTGGGGCTGTCTTGGTAAGCCGATAGTTCCTATATAACTTCAGATGTATTGCAGTTTAATTAATAG
>CAZTER010000447.1:0-2456 GCA_964612045.1 uncultured Bdellovibrionales bacterium | reverse complement strand
AAAAAGTTTTATATGTTGAAAGTTAGTCTTACTTACAAGTAAATATGGAGCGGAGACTTTAGTCTCCGTAGCACTACCACTCGCATACAGATAATAAACACTTAAATTTTTATCTTCGAAGATTTTATAAAATACTAACTATATAGCTAGCTAGCATTTCTACTTTGAAGACTAAGGTATATATCCTAGGATCCTTTCTTGTTTTTACTAATTGAATAGCTGTGACTCGGGGACTGAAGTCCCCGCTCCATGTTTTTTCTATTCGTGCTAGGCGAACTCCCGTGATTCGGGGACTAAAGTCCCCGCTCCATATACTAAGCAGCTTTCTGAACTAACATCGCTACACGTTCTCCACGAGAACCTCTTTCAGAGACCTCGCGACCTTGAATCTGATCAAGATTATCTAGCAACGACTCAAGCTCACGATATAGAAGCTTTGGTATCTCTTTATTACTTTTTATTATCGCCTCAAGAGCACCCTGAATCATACTTGCAGCTGAAGTTCTTTGAGCTTCATCCTCTAACAATTGAAGTCTTGCAATCTCTCCACTCAACTCTCTAGACAACTTAACAAGGAGCGCTTCTTCTTCAGTAATAACCTCGTCCTCTGCCCGATCTTCGATGGAAGAGGACAACAATGCCCTTCTAGTAAGGCGCTGAATCTTCTCCTCTCTCGTAACAGCTACCCCCTCAAATGTTACAGGTTCATCTAAAAGCCTTTTTAACTCAGCATGCACTGAGGTATGTACTGCTTGAGATTGATGAGCTGGGAGGTAAACAGAGCGAACTCCATTTTTTATAGTAGAGACTAGATCTACCGCCATTCCATCATTACCTATCGATTGTGCCTGCACTAGGAAAGAGACAAACATCTCTAAAGTACGCATAGTAACTGGAACTTTTTGCCTTTGACCTTTCTCGTGTAACTCAACATCTTTTCTAATGCGTTGATGAAGTGGTGCTACTACCTCGGTCAAAGCAGCGCAAAGATCTGAATGACGATAGAAGTCTAAAATGCATCCTGTTGGCTTACGATCTAAAGCACGACTTGGACACTCAAGAGCACACTGGGATGCTACAAGCGCTGACTCATCTCGCAATCCCTCTACATATCGATACCTAACACGAGAAGCGAGTGCCATATCAATCGAATTTCTGGCTCGCATTCCTGAATCCTCTGGAGGATTAGTACTCATTGCCACAAAAAATCGCTTCCCTGCTCTAACTGTCTCTCCTCGTCCTTCATGTACCTGAATAGATTTAGCGGTTGTTCCTCCATCACCTCCTAGAAGAAGAAGGCTTCCTAATAAACTTGGATGAGCACATCCAATCTCTTGAAGATGCAAAAGGCATCCATCTCCTCCATCAACATACTCAAGTCCGCCATCAGGAGTCTGCTGTGCTGTCATCGCTTTAGTAATTGCTCCAGGCTCAAAAGCAAACTCGCTCTCCCCTCTAAAAGCTCCACTCTGCGCAGCTGCATCTCTCAATCTTTCACGAATCATGGCAGCACCGATCTCAGGAGTAACTCGCCGCGAGTTTACTAGTGGTTGAATATCATCAAGAATTCCCCTTAATAATTCCTGGCCAAACTCTCCAGTTAAAAAATTATGCCACTCTTGCTCTGCTCTTTCAGAGACTTTCTGAGGAGACCATTTTCCAAGCAAAGCTGAAGGCTCAGTTTGAATAGAGCAGTAGAAATCGACCATCGGACGAGCCTTACCAGACAATATTTCAGCAAAGCACTTCAACATATGAGTCTTTCCAACTGAAGTATCTCCTTCTAGTAGAACAGGAGCACCTAATCGATAACTCAAGGCGACACTCTCTAAGATCTCGTATGCTTCCCTTATTGGATAGATTCGATCTCTACGCATGGACTGAACATCCTCAATACTTAATGGCGATTCGATTGAAACTATTACCGGATCAGTTTTAAAAGGATTACAGATGTGAACAATACTTTTTATATTTCCTCCAGCGCGATAACATTCTTCAGCAAATATACCACCAAGGAACCGACCATTACCCTGCTTCTCCTTTAAGGCTTCTTTAAGATATTTATATTCACTCATATAATCTGAGTTAATACCGATCTCTGATTTCATTGCCTCACTACATAATGTATCGATTGCCTGCGCTGGAGTTACTGTAGCTCCACGAAATTTTATAGATCCAGTTGCTACCTGAGAAAGAAGTGTATCAAGTTGTTTCTTTGCAATTTCACGAAGTTTAGAATCTCGAATTTTTCCTAGGTAATTAAAATCTACAGCTTGGCGCAATGTCTCAACAAGGTTAACTTTTCCAGGATCTGATCTAATCTGAAAACTATTCATATAATCAGCAACAAGTGAGAGATCTCTTAATGTAACAGGAATAGCCTGTGCTCTTCCTGGCTCTCCCTGAGCTGCTATATCTTCAAATTCACGATGAAACTTAGCAACGACATCTGATAT
>CAZTER010000446.1:0-2459 GCA_964612045.1 uncultured Bdellovibrionales bacterium | reverse complement strand
TTCAAAGCGATGGTTGTTATGGTGTGTATCGCTCTTATAAGTCGGATTGTTATGAGAGTGATATCAACTTACGAGGAGATGAACAGTGGCGAAGCCTAAACGCGCTGCAGTGGCAGCCTATAAACAGATTGATGCTTTAGAGAAGGAAGAGCTGATAAAAAGCTATATCCCTCTAGTAAAGAAGGTAGTTCATCGTCTTTCAGGTCGATTGCCGAAGGATGTTGACCTCAAGGAGATGATTAACTCCGGTATTATTGGTCTAGTTGATGCTCTTGAGAAATATGATCCAAAGCATGAGACTAATTTTGCTACTTACGCTCAGTTTAGAATTCGTGGTGCTATTCTCGATAGTTTTAGATCGCAAGATTGGTTGCCACGTTCATTAAGATTTAAATCTCATCAGATAGAGCAGGCCTATCATTTAAAAGAGCAAAAATTAGGTCGACCAGCTACTGATGAAGAGGTTGCTTCAGATTTAGGAATCGAAGTTGATGAGCTTCAAAAGATGCTTTCAGAAGTTGGAAGTATTGTGATGCTTAGCTTCGAAGAGTTAGGTTTCGGTCATGGAGAGGAGAGGTTCCATGCGGATGAAATTTTAGCTGGAAAAGCACAGGATCCATTGAATAATCTTCTTGGTGGAGAGAAGGTCGAGGTGATTGCTAGAGCACTAGATCGTTTGCCAGATAAAGAGAGATTAGTAATCAGCCTTTATTTCTACGAGGAATTGAACCTCAAAGAAATAGGAGAGATCCTAGGAGTTACAGAATCAAGAGCTTCGCAGATTCGCTCTAGAGCTCTAATTAGATTGAAAAATTATCTTAAAAACGCAGTATCACAGTAATTAAGGAATGTGTAGGTATGGATAATATATCTTTACCTCACGCAGTTGAATCGGTTTTAATTCTCGATCAGAGTGGAAAAGAAGGCGCAGGTGTCGCTGCTGCTCTTGTAAGAGAATTGCCAGATTCTTTAGTCGATGCTGTTGCTAGCGTAGAAGCTCTTCGAGATAAATTAAAATCACAGCCATTTGATATCGTAGTGCTAGATCATGATTTAGCGGGCGGCAAGGGAACTTTAGAGCTTTTACATGAACTAAAAACCTTAGATGTTGAACCTTCTGTGCTTGTTGTGACTTCTAGTAATGAGGGAAGGACCATAAATGATCTTTATCGTTATGGTTGCGATAGATGTGTAGTTAGAGATGATCGTTTCTATCAAGAACTAGCACCGCAGGTTAGGCATGCTTTAAGATATCGCCGATTATCTGAAACTAACCGTTATCTACAAGCTAGATTGATAGAGTTAAATGTTCTGTTAGAAGAGAAGAATAAGCGTCTAGATGAATTTAGCTCTACTGTCGCCCACGATATTCGAGGGCCATTGAGCGGGCTCTCGATGAAGTTAGATTTTATCCTAGACCAATATAAGACAAATCTAGATCAGAGATGCACTACATTACTCACAAATAGCCAACGTTCAATAGAGCGACTGATGGATATGGTTCAAGGAATGTACGAATTTGCTAAGCTCGGTAGCCAAGCCAATAATATGGCGGAAGTCGATCTTGAAAAGGTATTCGAAGAGTTAGCAGAGGACCTAGATGTTGCTAAATCTAGCGAAGTTAAAATTCACCTTGGAAAACTAAATAAAGTTTGGGGAAATAAAGGATTACTAAGACGTGTATTTCAGAACCTTCTTAGTAACTCTATAAAATATAATAGTAAGAGCGTGATCGAGATCTCCGTTCATCAGGCTTCCCAGTACACTAGTTCTCTCGGTGTTTTTGGAGAGTTTGTTCTTGCTGACAATGGCGTAGGTATTCCACAGAGTGAAGTCCCATTCATTTTTGATATGTTTAGACGAGGCTCTTCTTCTCGTACTGATGAATCAGGTGCTGGAATCGGATTAGCTGTAGTCAGAAGAATTATTGAACTTCATTATGGTAAAGTTACTGTCGAGTCCAAAGAGGGAGAGGGCACAACTTTTACCATCCATCTTCCATTAGATCCGATTAAAATCGGGGCTTAGGGTCTAATCTTCATGCAGCGGAAATTTTTTTAATGATAATGCGGTATATTCCATTAGAGATCCTTAGGGCGGGTGTTTTTAAGAGCTCAACGGTATAGTATGCTACTCGACGATTCATGGCACATTTAGATCGAACATTACTCAGAAGATTAGTTACCTTGGCGAAGCCCTTCTTCGTTGGTGATGCTAGGTGGCGTGCTCGTTCTCTGATCCTTCTGCTGATTACTTTTTCAATCTCGATCAAGGGCCTTGATGTTCTGATGAGCTACGTCGGACGTGATTTCATGACGGCGTTGCATTTACGAGATAGAACTGGATTTGTTCACCATCTTTATCGTTATCTCGGTATGTTTGCTATCGCTACTCCTGTGATAGTTTTCTACAGATATACTGAGGAGAGATTGGGGTTATTGTGGCGATGATGGCTAAGC
>CAZTER010000445.1:0-2469 GCA_964612045.1 uncultured Bdellovibrionales bacterium | reverse complement strand
TGGTCGAGCATCGCACTAAGCGTTGCAATATTCTGCACATTAAATTGGGGATTAGATCCTAGATCCAATCCTCAACGCCATAATCTATTTATGCTAGGAGTAGCAATATTCGCCATCGGATTATGCAACCTATCAGCAGTCAAGGGACTCCTTGGCAGAGTAAATCTACGAAATGTTATATTCGTAATATTCTGTATCTACACAATCCGTGCGATGACACTTACAAACTTTATCTATGGTGGTCATGCTAGAGAGTATCTAAGTCAGGTCCATACGACACCTCAGTTCGATGCAGTACTAAAATCAATCAGAGCTGATATGGAGAGTGGAGTCCTTGGATTTAAACCTAAGATGTACTGCAACGGAGACGCTACATGGCCAGTTACATGGTACATGGTTGGGTTGCCAGGAGAGTACAAATTCAATGTTCCACCTGAGGAACGTGCTACATTTAAATATCAGATTATAGACGATCCTATTAAACCTGGAGAGGTCACTGATGGATATAAGAAGCTTGTTGTTCCTTTACGTGGATGGTGGGTTCCTGATTTCAAAAAGATGACTTTAAAGAAATTCTTGAACTACTCATTAAATCACACTAACTGGAGCGATTCAGGGTTCACCAATGTTACTCTGATGGTTAAAGAGTAGTTCACTACTCCTTGCTTTAGTATGAAGGGAGCGTGGACTTTAGTCCACGGACTACAGCTCTTCAATTTCAATTAGTGCGGGTAGCAAAAGGTCCTTATGTGAAGATCTATTCTTTTGCTAAAATAACTATAGATGGAATACGGGGACTAAAGTCCCCGCTCCAATAAAAGGAAGAAAGCTCCCCTATCGAACTTCGTACAATCGATACTGTCCTGATATCTGAACTAGTCGGAAACAATCGAATCCGCGATCTACCGCCTCTCCATAGTTCTGACGCTCTAACGATCCTACAATAACGTACTTAATCCCCTCGCGTTTAGCACCATCAAGTCTGAAAGAACACTCTGGATTGGTATAAAAATCTCTAGCAAAACGCTCTCTTCTGCCAGCTTCTTCATGTTTCTTAGTTAAAAGACCTACATGATTGACCCATCCCATAAATGAATCTCTAGATGATAGAGTAGCAACAAAACCAGAGTAGTTATACGCGCCAAATACAGCTTCTAGAATAACTCCTGGTTGTAAGAATCCAAGGCGTTGAATAATTGCGCTAGATCCAGGGAACTCTCGCTCTATGGTGGAAAGTCCCATTATTTTTGGTGGAATTCTAAAATCTTTTTGAGATCTCTCACCTGTTGTTACAGCGAAGAATCCCAATGATAATACACAGGCTAAAAGCGCTAAAATTATCCCAGGTGCAGCTTCACTACTATTGGACTGCGTTTCCTCTCTCCAAAAAACAGAGATAAACTTTCCAAAAGCAAATAGATGCAGAGGACCCCAAGCTGCCGAATAAAACTTAAAGACCGTATTCATTCTCTCGTTTTCGCCACCGTATGGATCATCGATAAACAAGATCTCTGGAATGGCTATTGCGATTAAAGACCCTACGCCTAAACAACATACCCCTAAAAACATAAGCGATGGCTTCTCAGCTGCTTTTACACTTACAAAGATTGAGATAAAGGCCACAAGGATAAGCGTGACGAGAAATGGTAATGGAATCCCCAATGTGTATGACAATATTCCACCAAGAGTCAGGGCTACGATGCTGAGATAAGATAACCTCTCAAACAGAAGGGCGAGAGAAAGCATTGCTAGAGGAACTCCCCAATGCAACATGAACTGACCAACCGGAGAGCCATAAACTGCTTCATTAACACCATTAAATCTCGTGCTAACTAACCCCAACAGCGCGGCTAGCTGATTTAATATGGGGTTAAGCACTCCAAGATTAACGAAACGAACAGGATCACTCGGTGGAGAGATATGCTTAGCTGCTAAATACGCTAGCACTACGATAAAAAGAGCTCCGCCAAACGCACTCCCAATAGAACGATAAGAAGAGCTGAGAATCTTTTTAAGTCGGCTAAATATCCCTCTTATGTATGCTCTATAGCTCAAAGAACCATGATCCCCTACTGCAAAGTCATACAGCGCCAAAGCTAAAGCACCAAGGACCAAGAAGATTAAAGCAACAGGAACCTCCCAGGCATTTGCTGCAAATACCAGGAAAAGAGATGCAACAAAAACCGGAACTACTAAAACTGGCAATGAAAATGCTAAAAGCATTGCTAAGGGCAAAAGAGGCAGATTAAGAAAGTGCGGATGTAAATCTCCTAACAAAAAAGACCAGGCTGGAAATTCATTTATAGTACCAGTGATTACTCTTGAAGGTCCCCACCATCCTCGCACACCAGTAAAGGCATCCTTAATTCCAGCAAGGTTTGAACCAAAAGCAATTAATGTTGCGACCATGATAGAGGCTGACATACGCAAACCAAATGCTCGATTTGCCAAAACTGCCAAAACACTAAT
>CAZTER010000444.1:0-2469 GCA_964612045.1 uncultured Bdellovibrionales bacterium | reverse complement strand
TGATCTAGTAGAGTTTCCTTTTCAGAATCAGTTAAATGGCTCAGATTTTTGAGGAAAAATGAGATTCGGTCAGTTGGGATATTAAAAGCTGCACTGATGGTAGATGAAATTTCCTCTAATTGCTCTGGATATCTCGGAGCTATTTGACCTATCCAACGTTCTTTTGCTTCCTGATCATTACATTTTTGAAGAGCAATAGTGATTGCACTAAAGCAAGTTGTTCCATTAAATTTAACTTTAGCTAAAAATAGATCTGTTATCTCCTCTATAAGGTTCTGATCTTTAGTCTCTTTTAATATCTTAAGTAATTGATCCTCAGTTTCAGAGTTTAGGCCACCTTTTATATCTAACAATGCAGCCGTTGCATATCGAATGTCATTTCGTTTGCCAGATTTAATTAATTTGAGAAGGTGAGAGTTTACGATATCTCTTAAATCTGAACTCCAAAGAACTCGACCATCATTTTGTATCCGACAAAATTGCTCATATAAAGCATCGCGAGTAGAGATCTCTTTTATAAGATCGCGACTGTAGTCTGCAGCTAGCCCTCTTTGATTTCTTGAAAGATACCAAGCAATGTAAGTTCCTTGACGTTTGCGATGGTCATCAATTAATGGTGAAGGTCTTGAATCATTCCATGGACGAATAGCCTCAGTTAGAATTGCTGGAAAGGTCGAATGGTCTGAGAATTTTGTCAGGAGATATGTTCCAAGAAATCGATCATACTCTCCAGTATAAAAAGATCTCTCTTCTTTCTGCATTCTATCTCCGATCTCAGTCATGACTGCGTTGTCAAACTGAATATCAGTAGCGGCCTTGATAGCTTCATAGACTGACCAGATATTGTCGTATTGCAACCAAGAGAGGTACTCTCCCATTGGCTCTCCTTGTCTTATGCAGAGAGCTTGTGCCAGTTTTTCACTCTCTTTAAGTAGATCTTGGTTGCCGCTTGGAATGTTATCTGTAAAAAGTGATAGAAGATCTGATATTTCAATCCATGTCCTAAGACATTCTGCTACCAACGGTGCCATGCTAAAAAAGCCAGCCAGAGTCTTTACATTATTATAGTTAAGCTCAGGTGATGATCTTATCTCAGATAAGAGGCCGGTCTGGTCTAAGATATCCTTAATTTTGGTGGGTATATCTGGCTCCTTATCTTTGTTGTGGATCCTAGGTTGCAGGCGAGTCTTAGATATCTCCAGAGATGCTTTTAATAGCTCTTTCTCTTCGACTTCAGTGAGGGGCTCTTGCAGCTTCGCTTTAATTTGAGGGAACACTCTATTTTTCAGATATCTTGAGATAATCGCTTGAGTTTGTTCGTCGCTTGCAGGTTGATAGCAACGATTTAATAATGGGCGGTCAAAATGAAGAGCTGAAAAATAAGCATGAGGTGAAAGTTGCTGAATGATATCAACATAACTTGTAATAAGTTGATTCAGAATCTTACAAAATTTTGTTGGATCAGTCTTCGAGTGCTGAATTTCAGTCTTTGCTTGGATGGTTTCTTGCTGAATCTTAGCTAGGGTGCTTAGGAGAAAAGAGATGCTCTCCTGAGTGGAGTTAACCTGGGCTTGTGTCGGTAGACCTGAAATTTCCGTAGTATTTAGCACCTGAGATACTCCCGTAGATCTTTCAATTATATTAAATGATGAGATCTTAAGATAACCTCCGACATATGCTTATTGTCTTGAATTTATTGCATTTAAATGGTGAAACAGATGCAATCAAGTTCTTGTAGTTCAGTTATAGATAGTAAGGTGGAGAAGATATGAAGTCAGAGACAGAGTATTTAACGTTCAATATTCCGAGTCGGTTTGGCTTTAAGAATATTACGACAGACATAGCAGCTATTGTCGAGCGCTCAGGAATTCAGGAGGGATTATGTCTCATAAATGCTATGCATATTACAGCGAGTGTTTTTATTAATGATGATGAAACTGGATTGCACCACGATTACTATCAATGGCTTGAAGAGATAGCTCCATTTGATGCGAGTCCGCAACGCTATCATCACAATCGTACAGGAGAGGACAACGCGGATGCCCATATGAAAAGACAGATTATGGGACGTGAAGTAGTTGTAGCTGTTACAAATGGGAAGTTAGATTTTGGCCCATGGGAACAGATCTTCTATGGCGAATTTGATGGAAGACGAGCAAAGCGGGTGCTTGTAAAGGTAATAGGCGAATAGCTTCGCTAGTACTTTAGTCCTGTTGCTAGTGGTTTAATCTGCGGTGTGTAGAATGAAGCTAAAGATCTCATTCTTGTCTGTTCTGCGATCAGGTCTTCACGCTCTTTTAATAACCAAGCTTCTAGTCCTCCAAGATCTTCTATAATAAGTCTATAGTTTAACTGGTCATTCGATATGTTGTTACTTCTGTCGATTGTAATTGAGAGTTTTATTCCGTATCTATTTTCTATTAGGGAAGCTACCTCAGATAAGACTTTTTGATCTGCAAAAGAATTCGA
>CAZTER010000443.1:0-2475 GCA_964612045.1 uncultured Bdellovibrionales bacterium | reverse complement strand
AAATTTAAATTGAAGATCGGATTTATTAAACCGGTACGATAATACAATTAAGGCCCGGGAGTTAACTCCTCGGGCCTTAATTAAATAAATCTATAAAGTAACTTTTTAGTTAAAACATCAGGCGGCACCTTTACCACTCAACATCTTTGTAAGTGTTAACGCTCTCTCCTTACTCATCATTGAAAGAATCTGACCGATCCTCTTCTCTGGCATCTTCTCAACTAAAGATAATGCGATAGAAACATCTAACTGCTCTAATAATTGCGCTGCTTCCTGAGGACCCATAGCTCCATATACATTTGCTAATTGCTCTAGCTGCGAGCTCTTCTTTCTTTCATTCTTCTCTCTTTCGCCACGAAGCTTGTCTGTTAATTCTTTTAATTGAGCTACTCTTACAGTGAACTCTCTCTCTCGCTCAGCAACATCAGACTCCCGTTGTTCTAATCGCTTTCCACGATCTGCCAACTCTACCCTTCTAGTATCAAGTGCGCTTAATACACGGATCTCTTCTGGAGAGAATCTACTAGTAGGCGCACTAGCAATCGCCGCTACTGCAGATTGTGGAGTAAAGATTCCCATTGCTTCAAATGCACTGAATGAAACTTTTGCTACCCCAAAGAACAACACTAAAAGTACAGCTACTACTGCACCGCGAGTTCTTGGAGGCTCTACATAGTTTGAAGAACTGCTATCGAATGATGGTTCTGGATTAAACTGTCTAGCTCTTGCTCCCTGAGAAGATCTTCCACTATCTTTTGACATAGCTTTTGAGATCTCCTGAGCGATCTGCTTCGCTACTGGATCGCCACCAGTTGCAACTTTAACTTTAGCTTTAGGTGCGCCGCTTTGCATCTGAGCCATAGCATTTCTTAGATCACTATAAAGCTCCGCTGCTTGTTCCCTTGATAATCCCTTCTTTGCATTATCTTTTGCGGCCATTGTTACCCCTTATTTAGTTACGTCCAAATCTCTGTACTGTAGTTTCATCCATCTGATTCTGGAGCACTTTATCGATCATCTGCTCATACTCCTGATGCTTATGTCCTTTATGCTTAACAAGGGCTTCTGCTTCTTGTGAAGCTTCCACATAACGCAACCGAGCCTCTTCCACTTCCTTCTCACACTCAACAATCATCTCTTTTAACTGCTCTATTTGCGCCGCTACTCGAGCGGTATAGCGTTGTGTCAGTTCTAAGAATTCTGCCGTCAAATGTTCGACACCAGCTGTATGTTCTCTGAGCAATTCGCTCTCTAAATTACTCAATCTTTCCAACATACTAGCTAGCTTTTGTCGAGCTAGTAACAACTCTCGCTGTCGCTCTGCTCGCACTACCTGACGATATTGCAATACCCGTTCCAAGCGATAACGAAACTTCTTCATTTAGGGCTAAGCTCCTACAAAGATCTGCTTTAGAGCTACACAACTATCACGAAGAGAAACTGGCTCATGTGGACGTTGCTTTAGGAAACCGTTCATTTTATCAATCAATTGAACTGCGCGATCTACTCTTTGATTCTGTCCAGGTTTATAAGCTCCGATGGTGATAAGATCTTCAGCTTCGCGATAGGTCGCAAGAACATCTCGAGCTTGCGCTGCAAGATCCAATAACTCTCGTGGCACGATATCAGACATTACGCGACTTACAGATTCTAATAATTCAATCGCAGGAAAATGACCCTTTCCAGCTAAACGTCGACTCAATACGATATGACCATCTAATATACCACGAGTAGCATCAGCGATCGGCTCATTCATATCATCGCCTTCAACCAATACAGTATATAATCCTGTGATAGAGCCCTCGCCTTCGGCTGTTCCTGCTCTCTCCAATAATCTTGGTAACATCGCAAAAACTGATGGAGTATATCCTTTTGTACTTGGTGGCTCACCAATAGCTAATCCGATCTCGCGTTGAGCCATCGCCAAACGAGTTACAGAATCAACCATTAAGACTACATTCTTCCCGAGATCTCTATAAAACTCAGCTATCGCTGTGGCTAGGAACGCTGCTCTAATTCTAAGGAGCGCTGATTCATTTCCAGTAGCTACAACAACAATACTACGAGCTAATCCCTCTGGTCCTAAATCTCGCTCTATAAATTCTCTAACTTCACGACCTCGCTCTCCTACTAGAGCAATCACATTTATATCACTCGACGAATGCTTTGCGATCATGCCTAAAAGTGTTGATTTTCCTACACCCGATCCTGCCATGATACCTACACGCTGCCCTGCGCCGATGGTAAGCATGCTATTAATTGCTTTTACTCCGACATCGAAACAATCTGAGATTCTACGACGCATAATCGGATTAGGAGGATCTCTATAGAGAGGAACTACCTCTCCCTCTACAGATAGCGGCTTTCCATCAATTGGTTCACCTAATCCATTAATCACTCTACCTAATAAGCGATCCGAAACTATGACCTCTGCTGCATGGTCAGAAGCTGTAATAACAGCCCCAGGAGAAATCC
>CAZTER010000442.1:0-2476 GCA_964612045.1 uncultured Bdellovibrionales bacterium | reverse complement strand
CTTTCCGGCGCTGGTGCTATGGTAGTTCTCAGTATTCCTTCCCGATGAATATTCTGTACTAGTGGATAGAATACCTTTGATCCATTCCTTGCTCTTGCTCCAATGATAGATACCTCTCGAGAAAATTTAATCTTCTCTTCTACAAGCCATGGTCCGCCATTTAATCGGGGTAGGGCACTATCAAGCTCTGTCTGGTTATTGATAACCCACTGACCCTTTCCGTCATATCCAAGACGGGTGGTTTTAACTACTACGGGTAGTCCAATCTCCATAGCCGTACTAGCAACTTCTTCTGCGGTTATTGCTACACGCCATCTGGTTGTTGGAACCTTACATTTTTCAAAGAGAGTTTTCTCTTTAACTCTATCTTGTCCCTGTTCTAGGGCTGTTACAGAAGGAAAGACATTAACTTTTTTTTCTAACTCCTTGAGTGCTGAAATTGGAAAGTTTTCAAATTCATAAGTAATTAAATCTAAGTTCTCAGAAAAGCGAAGCAGATCCTCAATGTTGGATACGGATCCAACAAAAATCTCTGCAACTCCATCGGTAGATTCCTCTCTCTTCTCTGAGAGAATCCTTACTTTTATTCCTAGTGGGAGCGCAGCAAGAGTTAACATTCTTGCTAATTGACCACCACCTAATATGCCGATCTTCATATGTTACTTTCGCGGATCAGAATTTTCTAATACTGAGTTTGTTTGATCTGAACGGAACTTATCCAGTGCATTAGCAAGCTTCGAATCGCTTAGGGCAAGGATGCTTATCGCTGAGAGCGCCGCATTGATTGCTCCTGATTTTCCGATTGAAAATGTTGGAACTGGAACACCACCTGGCATCTGAACGATTGAAAGAAGTGAATCAAGACCACTTAATGCAGCAGATTGTACTGGAACACCCAAGACTGGGAGTGACGTTGAACTTGCCAACATCCCTGGAAGGTGAGCAGCTCCGCCAGCTCCTGCAATAATTACCTTTATCCCTCTAGCTTTTGCCTTATTTGCAAATTCAAATAATAAGGCTGGAGTTCTATGAGCCGATACGACCTTTATTTCGGGGTTAAGACCGAATTTTTTTAATATCTCAACACCATGCTCCATAGTTGGCCAATCAGATTTTGACCCCATAACTACGGCAATAGAAGCATCTTTTTTTGTTTCTTTAGATCCTTTTTTGTTTTTGCTCACCGTGCTCTCCTAGCTTTAATTAAGATCTGATATCCCAAAAGACCTGGTAGCAACCTTGCACCGAATAATCTGCAAGTAGAGAACGCTTTAAATAAAGCAGTTCTAGAGATCCAAACTGGTAACACAAATTCTGCTGGAGAGATACTGGCAGTACTTTCCTCTTCAATTAACCCATCGATATTGCGAATTAGTTTTCTAGCAGAAGCGTATGTAAATAAACGGAAGTGAGTAATATCGAGTAATCCACGTTTGGTATAGACAAAATAACCAAATAGTAAGGATAGCCGAATGCTCCAATGAGCGACATTTGGAACGGAGATCAGGATTACTCCACCAGGTGCTAGGTGCGAGAAAAGCTCGTTTAATATGACCTCTGGTTGAGGCATATGTTCAAGGACATCTAAGGCTAGAATTAGGTCAAATTTTTTATCTGAAAAATTATTAATTGAGTCTGTTGAAGCTGTATACCACTTGGCAGTGGCATCCCTAGCTGCAGAATCTATCTCTACATTGTAGATCTCGGAGAACCCTGCTTCGCGCAATTTGAAGCCAAGCATCCCGGATCCGGATCCAAAATCTAATACTTTGCTATTCCTTGGCAGTGATTGAGCTTGGGTAATCGCCCAGTCGTGGCTAGATCCTAGCGAATGTTTAAATTGGTAAAGATTATGGGCAGCTATACTCATGAGGGGGTGGATCATAGCGTAGTTTCCTAAACTATGTCGACCCATCTACCGATAGCTATTTTAGGATATTTTTAGGGGGGTTGTGGTTAAAAGAGTATTTATATTCCTCTTCTCGGTATATGCCCTCTTTTCTTATGAGACGGCACTCGCCGGAGGTTTGCAGATAAATGGTCTTTCAGTGGATGATCTAGGAGGTACTGGTACCGGTATTGGTATCGGCAGTTCAATAGATATATCACAGAATGCCGATTGCGATGGCGATATATCTACGAATGACACTGAACCATTTGGAGATACCTTACTTACGGTCAAATTAATGAGCCGTGTTAACCGTACCTTGTTTCCTAGATCAGTTAAAGTTTCACTCAAGGACGGAAATGGTCGCGTGCTCAGATTTAGTCGAGTACCGTTATTGGAAGGGCTTTTGTCGCCGAAGGGCACACTGAATCTGAGATTCTTTTTAACTAAGGCAAGTAATGGATCAAAGTCTTTTAAGGTTGGAGGAAAACCAATATCATTTGAAGGTTTCCGTAATATCTCCATAGAGGTTAATCTGAGAGATTCGTTTAAGCGAAATTATAAGGTCAGGGGAAGGGGAGTCGTGAG
>CAZTER010000441.1:0-2477 GCA_964612045.1 uncultured Bdellovibrionales bacterium | reverse complement strand
CTGCTCGATAGCCTTTTTCTGCACAACTTCCATTTTTTGGATCCAAGTTGAATGAACTGCAAGTTGTAGAGCGAGATTTGGCTAGTATGCGAGCAAAGATACAATTTGCGGAGGGAATAATCTCAAGGTCTTTAAGCGGACTTGAAAAAGGGGATAATATTAGAGCCCTTGCTGCTATTACAAAACGACTAGTAGCTAAAGATGCTCTTTGGCTTGCAGATAGATCTATTCAACTTCATGGAGGATACGGGTATACCAAAGAGTTCCCTGCCGAAAGATGGTGGAGAGATCTGAGACTGATGCCGATCGGTGGAGGAACCGATGAGATCATGGCAAATATTGTAAGAAAGGATCACGGGTGGTGATCTGTAAGGATAACCGCAAGAAGTAGTAATGAAAGGACGGATAAAAAGAGACGTTATTGTAAGATTAATCTCTCTCTTCTTTAGAGAGCGTTTTCTCGCGTCTATTGGAGTAGGATTTCTTCTTGGTGGAGTAATAGCCAATATCGCTGTTCCTGCAGTTATTAGAGAGTTCCTAAACAGTTATGGGATTACGAATATAGCCAATGAATATGGATTTATATGTTCGGTTTTTATAGGTCTTTTTGCTATTCAAGGAATCTGTTTTTATCTTCGAAGTTATCTCTTTAGTTTAATTGGAAACAAAACATCTCGTAACTTAAGACTTAGTGTTTTTACGACCCTTCTTAATGAAGAGATCTCTTTCTTTGATAGTAGTCGGACTCAAGATCTAGTTTCTCGTTTATCAACGGACATCTCTGCCTTGCAAGATGCCGTTAGTATCAGATTATCTGTGATCTTTAGATATGTTCTGCAAGTAATCGCTGGCATCCTGCTGATGGTTTTTATCTCTCCTCAACTTACAGGAGTTGTTGTCCTCACTCTAGTAGTTTTAGTTGGGTTTTCCTTTGTTCTCGCGAGAAAGCTCCGTTTTTATTCTAAAGCATTACAAGGAGAGGTAGCTAAGGTTGCTGGCTTGGCGGAAGAAAGCTTTTCAGGGATTAGGGTAGTAAAAAGTTTTTCCATTGAAGAGAGAATGAAAGAGATCTTCTCAGATGTAAATGAACATATTCTTGGTTTAGCATTAGGGCGTGCACGAGTTTCCGCCTTCTTTCAATCCTTTATTTCGTTTCTATTGAACGCTTCATTAGTCTTAATTGTGGCTCATGGTGTTGTCGGTGTAGTGAGAGGCGAATTAGCCAGTGGAGATCTAGTCGCATTCCTTGCATATGGAGCGATGGTTGCTATCTCCTTTAGTTTTATTACTAGTAGCTTAACTGAGCTTGCTCAAGCGAGCGGCGCAGCAGAGAGAGTATTTGAAGTTCTCGACAGAAATGTAGAATTGCCTAAAAAGGTATATGGTACTCAGGTAAAATCAAGAGAAGAAGAGGTTCTTGCTTTAGAGTTTAATGATGTATCTTTTGCTTACCCTGCAAGAAAAGATCAAAACGTAGTTGAGGATCTTTCGTTCAAAATTAAAAATGGAGAAAAAATTGCTTTTGTTGGTTCCTCAGGGGCTGGTAAAAGTTCTGTAGTTCAACTGCTTTTAGGTTTTTATAAACCAGATCATGGAACCATCTCTTTATTTGGTTCAGATATCTTCAATAATCCTGAAGTTGTCAGAGAAAGAGTTAGGTATGTTCCTCAAGAGCCAGTTCTTTTCGCGTTATCTATCTCAGATAATATAAGACTTGGAGATCTTTCTACTTCTGATCAACAGATAAAGGAGATCTGCGATAGAGTTGGTTTAGGAGAGCTGATTCGAGAGCTCCCTGATGGAATTAATACCTCCGTTGGTGAGCGTGGTGCTCAGCTGAGTGGTGGGCAGAAACAAAGAATCGCTATAGCTCGTGCATTAATAGCAAAGCCAGATGTGTTGATTTTAGATGAGGCAACTAGCGCTCTTGATAGTATTAGTGAGCAGAAGGTGCTTTTGGCAGTTAAAGATTTAGCTCCTAAAGCTACTGTTATCTCGATAGCTCATCGACTCTCTACAATTAGAGATGTTGATAAGATCTTTGTGTTTGAAGATGGTTCAATAGTTGAACAGGGAACTCATCTGGAACTTGAAAAACAAAGTGGCTTATACAGCTCTCTTGTGCGACAACAGCAGTTAATTGGTACAGTAGTTTAAACGAACCGCGTAATAGGGATAAAAAGTGAGCTACAATATCCTGCTAATAGATGACGATGATTCCTTTCGAATGATGATAGCTCTTCGTCTTCGTTCCTTTTTGACCGATCCATTAATCCGTGAATGTAGTTCGCTTACTCAGGCGAGAGAGCTTCTCTCTCAAAGCAATGCAGATTTAGATCTCGTTGTTTTAGATGAACATCTCGGAGATGGAAGGGGGATAGATTTTCTTAGTGAGGGATGGTTCAAGGAGATGGCCGTGCTCTCCGTAAGTTCTGATGATAGTCCAGATATTCCAGGAGCCGCGTTGAAAGCTGGTG
>CAZTER010000440.1:0-2488 GCA_964612045.1 uncultured Bdellovibrionales bacterium | reverse complement strand
CTTACAATAAAGCAATCTTCAGCACCGATCATGAGTAATTTTGAGAAAAATCTTCGTCTAGATATAAAGGGATCTTTTCCAGAGGATCTCCCTGATTTTGAGAGAATAAGAGGGCCTAGAAATCGGCCAAAAAGAGACGAGACGAATGAAAACAGACTTCAGACGCCGCCTGTTGATTATATATTAGGGGCTCGTCACCATGAATTAGAGCACCCAGATGCTCGCCTGGCGGTTCAATCTCTTATGACATTAACCCCTGAGACATCCGATCCAAGACTTGAGCAAGGGATCCAAGATAAAGCAGCTTCATACATTCTTCAGATATGTCCGCATGCGGCCTCTCTATCTCTACAAAATCAATATAATACACTCCAAGACATAACAAGGATCGAGTATCTTAATTTCAAAGCAACACAGAGGATCTGCCATGAAATACGGCAAGGATATAATTCAAATCCGAGAGCTCTATTTCTTGATACTACGGTTAGCTGCATAGAAGAAAATATTGAGAGGCTATTCACGAAACGTAGCGAACTATCCTATGAGGGTCTTGCCACCTTGGCAGTTATTGCCCTTTCATTACCAGAGTTAAAACCAGAATTATGCGGAAGACTACTAGGAGCAATGAGAGAAAGTTACTCTCCTATAGGGAAATTCGGATCAACTCAGACATATATAAAGTCAACAATTCAAGAGATCGTTCCTGAAGAGATCGTATTTAATCCTATCTTCTGGCGTAACCTAGGCTTCTCTGGAGAGATTCCGATATACAAAGATCATGGAATTAAAGAGTTAATATCAATCATTGGAGATCTCCGGATCAAAAATGAGGTCTCCCAATCAGGATTAGCAAACAGACTGATCTCTATGGTGCAGGATCCATCTCGTACATGTGTCTCTGAAGTTGAAAAGATCGCTTATGCGATGCAAAATCTTGGGCTATGGGGAAGACGTTCAGCTCAAGCTGTATTTTCAAGATTATTTTCAGGTACTAATTGCTCTCTCAGACAACTCTCAGAATTAGCACTCTTATTCTCCAGGGATCGAGAGCACTCTCATAAAATTTGGAATAGCATAGAAAAAAAACTTGAAAAAATTGATTCGTCATTATCCCCTACTAAAGAAAATTCTCTAATTGTCACCCGCCTTTTAAAAGCCGTGACAGAGTCACTACAACATGAGTCGCTCGATCCTTTAAGGTACTACGATAATATTGAAACGTTCAGTAAGATTATGTATCTCGCCAGAACAATATCCGGTCCACCTTCAAAATGGTCGACCGCTGCCCTTGATGACTACATAGTTGCATCATCAAGGTTAAAGATCGTAGATCCTCAGATCTTTACTGAGGTTAGCTTAGAATTACTAAGTAGATTAAATGGGGATAAAAACACATTTGGTCAATCGAATGCTGCAACAAACATAGCTAGAGCAGCGAGTATATTAAGAGAATGTACTCCAGAGTTATTTGAAGCACTTATTTCTGCAACTAAAAATCTGATCGACATTGGAGATCTGGCTATGGCTGGAAAGATCTCAGGACAACTCGCTATGATAGTTAAAGAGCAACCTTGGCAGGGGGATCAGGATTCCTTGCTATCTCTATTCTTAGAACTAAGCAGCCGATTACCTAACTGCACTCATCATTGGCCAGACCGCTCTTCGGCATTTACTCTGACTGCTGGTAAGTTATTAGAAGCTACCTTCGATTCTGAAACTGAAACAAGATTAAGTATGAGAGCTCAGAAAGTAACAATACCATCTAGCTCCTCAGTCATGGAGACTGATATCGAGCAGACCCTTCTAAATATGGGATATTCTCCAGCCAATGATCCATTTACGGATGAGGATCTATGCTTTGCCAGAGATGTTAATTTAGGGGGATGGCACTTTGATTTTGTAGTCACAAATAAAGACCAATCATTTACAGTCGAAGTTAATGGAAACGCGTTCCATTCAGTATTTATTTTAGGTGATAAGATTGGACAAGTAACATCAAGGATCGATGGAAGTTCGTTGATAAAAGATAGAATTTCACGTTCATTTGGACTTCGTCCAATCTCAATATGGAGCAGTGATTGGACCCGCTTACCTAGAACAGGAAGTGAGAAAAAAGATTTTTTAAGCTCCCTTCTCTCGATAGAAGCGTAACGAACTCCTCGTATATCTTTAATATTTCAATCTAATCTCTCTAAGAGTAGTTGGAGATGAGTCTAGTTAACATGGAATTCCAAAGCGCGGAGCTTCGCACATTAATTTATCGCCGACCTTAATATTATCGCGACGAGCTGTTCCTCCTGAAAGCTCTATTACATAACGACTAGGTCTCGCTACGAACCGAGACTCAGTTGAATATGGAGCAACATTCTCTAAAACTCCGACGACTGAACCAGAAGAATTAACAAATATCATATCAAGCTCTGCTGGAGTATTTTTCACTTCAGAAATTGTTGGCGTTTGAATTTTCCTATTAGAAGACCAGAAGGAG
>CAZTER010000439.1:0-2489 GCA_964612045.1 uncultured Bdellovibrionales bacterium | reverse complement strand
CATGACTCCGAGTGCTGCTGCACCACTACCGATCTTTTCAACTGACTCTTTGAATGAAGTTAGAGTTTGATCTCCAGATTTGCCATAGATAAGGGCATTTATTAACCCACCACCACTTTTTATCTCGGTTGTAACATCTTTGACCGCCTGTGCTGTATCAGAGAGGTTTTTGAGAATTGAATCACCATCTTTCTTTGAGTAGATTAACTTGTGAGCAAGTCCATCATTCTTTGTTATATCATCTGCCAATCTTGCGAACGTATTTAACGCAGTAGTCAGATCGTTTAGGGATTTGGTTCGCAATTCATTTAAAAGCTTCTTAACTTCATCTGAGATCTCAACAGTATTCTGAACTACTAGTTCGGCTTTTCCTAAGACAGCACCGAAGTCACCACTCTCACGAGTTTTAATTGTTGAACCAGGTAATAACTGTTGCCTTGTTAAGCCAGGAGATATTCCTAAAAATTTATCCCCTAGGAGTCCTTGAGTTTCAATTGTAGCTAGCGAGTCCTCTCTGATTCTCTCAAGATACTCTTCATTGATGAGAAGATTAACGTGGACTGATGGATCTGTTAGGTCTTTTGAGAAGGAAATATCGGATACACGACCTATTGAAATTCCTCCTAAGCGAACAGGAGCGCCACTATTCAAACCTTTCACATCTTTGAATACAGTGCGAAAAATCTCCTGTTTCGCAAAAATTTGGCGCTCTGATCCTAAGATCCATAAACTGAGACCTAAGAGCACTAACGAAACAAGGAGGAAAATTCCCGCAAAGATCTCTGTTCTTCTTCTTGCATCCATTTTTTAGTCCTTCCAGTTTCCACTAACAAACTGATCTAGTAGTTCATCCTTAATATCTTTCATATCATTTGGTTGATCTGCAACTACACGTCCTTGATTAAAGAGGATAAAGCGAGTGCTGATACGTTTAGCACTCGCAATATCATGAGTTACCGTAATAGTTGTAATTCCAAGATCTGTTCTTAGTTTTATAATTAATTCATCAATTAGGCGAGTTGCAGTAGGATCTAAACCAGTAGTTGGCTCATCAAATAGGACAATTTCTGGCCTTCGAGCTAGTGCTCTAGCCAATCCTATTCGTTTCTTTTGACCACCGGAGAGCTCATTAGGGAACTTGTGGGCTACCTCTGGTAATCCTACCAGTCCAAGGAGTTGGTTTACGCGCTCTTTTATCTCATCATTATTCGTAATGCCGCTTTCTCTTAAGGGATAGCTTACATTTTCTCCCACGGTGATAGAGTCAAAAAGTGCTGCTCCTTGGAAAAGCATCCCTAGTCGTGAACGAAACTGTAGTAACCGCTCTTCCTCATAGGTGGAGATATTTTCCCCAAGAACAGTAAGCGTTCCTGCATCTGGCTTGAGAAGACCAATGATCATCTTGAGCATTACGGTCTTGCCACAACCGCTCGGCCCAAGAAATGTGAGACTCTCGCCTTTGTGGACAGTAAGTGATACGCCACGATGTACTTTTTGAGGTCCAAAAGACTTCTCGATATTTTCAGCAATGACTACTGGCTCACTCATGGTGGTTAGTTAATTAGAAGTAAAACTTTAGTGATAAAGAAGTCAGAGATAAGAATTGTTATTGATCCAGTTACTACTGCTGAGGTTGTAGCAGTACCGACTCCCTCGGTTCCTCCATGGCTATTGATCCCCTTGTAACAAGCTATCGTTATAAACAAAAATCCGAAAACAGCACTTTTGATTAGCCCATCAAAGACATCACGAATTAAGACTGTGTATAGAATAGAATGATAAAAAGAATGTGCGCTTAGATTTAATTCATATACGGCAACTAATGCTGAGCCGTACATTCCGATAGTATTAGCAAAGACTGTTAAGAGTGGGAGAACTATAACTCCTGCCAAGACTCGTGGAGTCACTAACTTTTTAATAGGACTTGCACCTAGGGTTCGCATAGCATCGACCTGTTCTGATGCTGCCATCGAACCTATTTCTGCCGCGATTCCTGCTCCGACGCGGCCACATAACATTAGGGCAGTTAAAACAGGACCTAGCTCTCGAATGAATGCAAGAGATGTAATATTTCCTACATATGCTTTGGCGCCAAATCTTTGAAGACCATAAGCCGTTTGTAGAGCAAGGACTGCTCCAGTAAATAGTGCAGTCAAAATAACAATTGGTAAGGATTGAAGACCAATTTTAGAGATCTGCTTAAAGCATTCGAACCTCTCGATATCTCCCTTTCTAATTCCAATCCAGACCTGTTTAAGCATTTGGGCGTAACTGCCCAAACTCTCTATCGTGTATAAAATAAGAGCTTTGATCATTGTTTCACCGGTAGAATTTCTTTCATAGCCGATAGCAGATCTTTATCTCCAGCTCTGCAAGCTTCCTGATTAATCTCTTTCCATATAAGTCTGTGACGTTGACAGTATTGGT
The DNA here is from genome assembly GCA_964612045.1 of uncultured Bdellovibrionales bacterium. Classification (GTDB taxonomy): domain Bacteria; phylum Bdellovibrionota_C; class UBA2361; order UBA2361; family UBA2361; genus CAZTER01. The sequence continues at coordinate 62 of CAZTER010000439.1, read as the reverse complement.
TCTCCTTTTCAGAGAGTGAGATGAAACATAGAGATTTGTCACCATCCTTTGCTTCCGTTATA
>CAZTER010000438.1:0-2491 GCA_964612045.1 uncultured Bdellovibrionales bacterium | reverse complement strand
ATGCGAATTTTGATCGTTAAGGATTAGATTCGTTGCATCTGATTCAAATGCCATGTAACGGCCATTTCCAGATAGAGCAGGGATATCGCTATCACTATCTAAGGGGGAGCCATCAGTCGCTTTTGAAATTTTCTGTGGCGCAGTCAATGTCACCTGAGCGTTAGATAAATTAGGTAGCATGCTGGCTAGAATTAACATGGCCATAGTTGATGTATTTATGTAGCTTGAACTCATCATAGCAAACAGTCTTTGAGATATGCTCTGTTTCTTCATATATATCCTTGCTCCGGAGAACTCTCATGTGAGTTATTATTAACATAAATTATCCCATAAGAATGCTAATGGCGATAGCTTTTGGATCGTTTTGGGGGAGAATCGCGTGTTCTCTCTTATTTCTTAGAGAATATTGTATTCAGGTCTTTATTTAGTGTGTTAACCCCTTGTTTAAAGTCATAAGAGGTTATCTCTTGATCGCGCAGATCCTCTAAAATTTCGAGGGCTCTAGATATTTTAACCTTCTGTATCTGGTTACATGGAAAGGTATGAACATTACTTATGTAGATATCAGATAGTGGAAGTTTTAGAGAGCTAGCTATAAAAGACCTTACAGTTGAGGATATTTCAGCGTATGGCTCATAAGGGAGAGTTACTTTTTGGTGGAGATCTCGAGATTTTTTGCGAGAGTTAAGTACTAATATCGTTATTAAAGTAAAGGTGATTACAGCTAGCAAAATTAGAGTAATCGCTTCTTCACTCATCCTTTTGATTAAGATAGAAAACTGAGATGGTTCCCAATATTCAGCCTTCTTCTCCTCCATCTCTTTTGTCGTTTGAGTATTCTCAGGCGCTATTGTTGGAGCAGTAGCTGGAGCTTCAGGTCCACCACTAATCCTGATTGCTGTAGAGTTTGATTTAGCTATTACATATTGTTGGGTATACGGGTCAAAAAATTGTATCTCTAGCGGATCTATGTAAATAGCCCCTCCGTGTAGTGGGACTAGGGAGATATCAAATTTTCTCGAAAAGAAAGGAGGTTCTTCCTGATTATTAAAACTAGGAATGTCTGCTTTTTCGTACACCTTGTAAGAGGTTGTATCTGGTAGATTTAAACTCTTTAGGCTAGCAAGTCGTCCTGTACTTTTAACTAGCACTGTAAATTTGGCGGTTTCTCCAAATTTAATACTACTCTCTCTCGGAGTGACCTCTATAATTGTGGATCCCACAATTGGTTTAGGACTTAATCCAACTTGTTTTTGTAAAGGTGGTAGTTCTTTAATCTCTAGACTTAGAGGCTCTGAGGTGGCTTGAATTCCTTTGAACTCCCGTTGTTTAAAGAAATTCTTGAATAAAGAGGAGCTAAATGGATCCATTGGATCTATTGAAACTGGATCATTACTCTCTATTAGTATTTTACCACTAAAGTTTCTTGGCGTGATCTCAAGTTTTCCCGATTGATTCGGATATATTGCCCGCTCAAGGCGAGTGACAGTGAAAACTCTTCCATTTACTTTTCTTGAGAAGATCTCTTGATCTCCTAAATTTTCAGAGAAAAATCCAGGTAGGTTTGAGGTATCGAGATTCGGCTCGTATATATTAACTCTACTTAAGATCTCAACCGTATATCTAAGTTGTTGTCCAATAAAATATGGACCTGGTGTCGATATAAATTGCTTAATTTGAATATCCTGAGTTTCTTCTGCAGTGGCGTTAGACTCTTCAACAAAAACATCTAAAGTAGGAGCAGAGATAGTTCCTTTTCTAGAGTTAATAATGGCTTGGGGGGTCTTTAGATCTCCTGTACGTAATGGGGTTAATTGATATGTAAAGTCAGCATAGCGTTCAACTTTTAACCCTGTGATCCTATGTGCCTGCGTTACTCCAGCAAATCTAGCTTTAAAGTCATTCTGCGGTAATAGCTGTGGCACTTCAGCGCTATCTGGATCCTGAACTCTTACTCTCATTTGAAAGATGTCAGAGATAGTTCCGTGTTTAGGATCTATAGCAACAGAGATAGTAGGATCTGCAGATGCAGAAGCTCCAAAAACAAGGACTGATAATATGAGTGAGATCCATGAGAGAAATAACAAGGATCTATAATTAAGTGCTCTTACCACAGCTGCCTCTTTCTTGAGTTTCGATTCGAATCATTTTGACGAGGAAGAAGAAGAGTTCGATCTTCAATCTCATCAAGGATATCCTCAGTTTTTGATGGAGTAGAATTATTCTGCTCTTCTGGACTGTCCGGCGATACTGAATCTGTTTGATCATTAGAATTACTAGTCGGTGTGGGAGTCGGAGTTGGTGTAGGTTCTCCATCTTTTGCAGGTTGAGTTCCCTCTGTTGGAGGAGTTGGCGTTGGGGTTGGAGTGGCTGTTGCTTGATTATTTTGATTGTTTTGTTGTTCTTGTGTGGGGGTCGGCGTAGGTGTCGGAGTAGGGGGAAATTCTTCTAACAACGATTCAGCATATCTCTTGTTATCCATCGCCCTCTG
>CAZTER010000437.1:0-2507 GCA_964612045.1 uncultured Bdellovibrionales bacterium | reverse complement strand
CTAGTGGAAATCTCTCTAAAACTCCCGTGGAAAAATTAAAAATAACTCTATCTAAACCCGTTCGAGTAATTAAGTGAAGTTTCGACATCCCTTTGAAGGAAGATTTCAGATCACCATTTTTACCTTCAAGAATGCCAGATTTAAGGAGAAATCCTTCATGAATATTTTTTAGACTATCTCCTGTAATGAGAAAGTATGGTCCTGTTAACAATGCATCTTGTAGTGCGTTTTTTGCTCCAGGAAACCAATCCACTCCATTAACATCAAATACTGCTAAAGTATCTTTCAGATCACTTGCCAAAACTGGAGTATCGCCCTGAACAACTCTTTGTAATATAGCGATATCGAAATCTCTGATCGGATCTCTATCAACTTCATCTCGAAGACTAAGTTGTGCAATGAGCTCTGTAATCTCACCCTTGATTCTATCCTGCTGTTCTTGATCTATCTTTGATAAATCAAGTTGTACAACTTCCTGCACTCTGGTCTTGAGAGCTTTATATATTTTACCTACAGAAGGACGATCAACAGAGGGGAGATTTAAGGTTGTTGAATCCTTAGTAGCAACAGCGTGAAGACGCTCCGGTGCAAGTATTTCAGTGAGCCCTAGACGTCTTAAAAGAGTAGCTTTCCTTATATATTCTGCTGCTCCACCTTCTTTTGCACTAGCTTTTGATCTGAGAAGGATCCTGTCTCCTTCAGGATATAGTTGCCAATCCCACTCATCTCCAACTTGAATAGATAGATCGGCTATATCAGCAGCTGGTCGATCATTGCCGTTAAGAGCTATCTTATCTCCGATAAAAACTATAAATTCACTACCAATCAAAAAATTTTGCCTTGCATACTCTAAACCAATCCCTTTATCGCACGTAACAAAATCGATAGTTGATAAGCCACCACGATTAACCATGATGTGATGGCAACCGCGTTCAGCTAGCGCTCTACGCACATTATTAACTATAAGCTCAAGAAGGGGTGCATTTTCTCGATCGGCCTTAAATCTAGGACGAGCTTGCTGAAGTAGTTGTCCTGCTGGAAAGAAGGCAGCTGAAGATTGTCCCTCAGACAAGCCTTCCCGCTCCATAATGCTTTGAGGTGGCCATTCTGGAGTATATTCATAGCGACGTGATAAAGCATTGAAGTACTCACTCAAATTCATCATTTTTGAGACTTCAGCAGTTACTTCACGAATCACAAGCAGGTCGCTCTTGTTAAGCCCAGGGACCAACGGAGATCTCAAAAACTCCTGTTTTTGGAAATCAAATCTGACTACCTCCATTCCTGTTCTTGGCAACCAGAACAGATTACGTGCATGAGAATTCCTAGCAACAAGTTTCTTATCACTTTCCTTGACCCATCCATTAGGTAGCACAAAATGCTTTAATACTGTCTTATTCTCATCTCCAGTAATTATAAAAAATGGACCTACTTTAAGAGCTTCATCTATTGCTTCATAAATTCCGCGAAATCCAGCGGCGGCTCTTCTCTCCTTTGCTGTAATGCCAGTGGCACCATTCGATTCAACCCAGCTTGCTAAAGTATCTTTCAGATCACTTGCAACTACAGGAAGACGTCCTCGTAGAAGTCCTTGAATAATAGCGTAGCTAAAAACAAATTCTGGATCCCTATCCCGATATTCTTGGAATACTTCTGTAGGGAGGGAAAATGCGGCACGAATTATCTGGATCTCTGAGATAAACTTCTGGCGGTCTTGATCTTTCCACAAAAGCTTTAAAGCCTCGATATCATTTATACAAGAGAAATCGAGAGCTAAATGCTCAAGAAATGTAACTGCAATTTTAGCACTGAGTACTGGGTTTGCCTCAATCTTCTTCAAAGCCGCTGCAAAGGATTTTAGTGAATCTCGAATGCGATCAGAGATCAACTCATGCGGAGAGCGATCAGAACTCGCCCTAGCACTTAGAATAGCTAATGAAGAACTAGGAGAGGAAGAAACGGCGATACTGCTCACATCTAGCCTACAACAATGACCAACCGACGCAGAATCCTACATATAGAGATGATGTCAATTAAAAAATAGCGCCTACTCTCTAATGTTAGTTTTGTTCTTTATAGTATGAGAGATAGTTAGATCTTATAACATCTTGATTACAATTGTTTTTTGAATAACAAGAGCATTTCTATCCATTAATATAACTTATACTAAGTTCTCTCAAAAGTTTAGTGGCTTCTTCTGCTCTATTAATAGGGACGAAAATATGATCGTGAAAAAAAGCAGACACTGCATTAACACTAATACCAGCACCTGCTAAATGCTTGGTAATTACAGCCAAAAATCCAATCGCTTCAAGACTTGAGTGAATGTTAAGGGTAATCATCCGACATGGATAGACAAACCTAATATTCAATCTCTCTGCATCCACCCTTTTGAGTATAAATGTAGTTCCTTCTCTCTCTTGAAATTTCATAATACTAGGAACAAGGATTGTAGCCTCCTGTTCTCTAGAAACGGAGCAAAATACATACTCCTCAGAATGGAGCTC
>CAZTER010000436.1:0-2521 GCA_964612045.1 uncultured Bdellovibrionales bacterium | reverse complement strand
GAGAAATTCCAACTTTTCTACGAAATGCGAGGCTAAAAGGAATCTTATTCTCTGTCGCATATAGCGCGATTTTTTCATATGTATCTGGAAAGTAAAAAGCGAGGAGTAGAACTCCGATTTCAAGCATCGATCCACAGAGATATCCAGACTCTTCTTTGTTCGCATCTTCAGGTGCAAGTGAGATCTTTGATATCTCAGCTGAAACTAAGGATGTTATGATCGTTTGAGTTAGTGTGTGGCCGAATATATTTCCTCGCCCTGCTAATGTACTGAATTTTCTTAGTAGTACTAGTCCAGCGCAGAGCTCTGCAAGCTGTTTCATGCCAAGTCGAAGAACTGCCTGACTTATAGTTAAAATAGGTCTCCCTCGATGATAGAAGGAGCTATTCACAAGGTGTAAAACTCTTGCTCCTAGTGAGGGTTCTCGAAGTATTACTTCGGCGATCTGTTGTGCATTACTATTAGGATCTGCGGTGAGTCTTCTAAGTTCTACGACTATTTTAGCGCTGGTTGGAAAATCTCCATCACTTTTAAGGGCGTGATTCAATCGCTCGATAAGAGAGGATTTCTCTAGAGCTATCTCATCATTACGCTCCTTCATTATTTATCTCCCTTGCTTTGACCTTCAATAGGGATGGGAGCTGTTAATCCTTTGATATTTTTTAAGACATCACTTGGCTTGAATGGTTTAGGTATAAAGATTGATGCTCCATGATTCATCGCAGCTTCACGATCAACCTCAAAAGCGCATGCGCTTAAGACAACAATAGGGAGGTCCTTTAGATCTGTATTCCCAGTTCTAATATGATCTATTAATGCTAATCCGCTTTCTCCAGGAATGGATAGATCTGTAACCACAATACTAAATTCTCGACTGGTGAGCTCATTGATGCCATCTCTGACTGTGTTTGCAACAACAACTTCTGCTCCTTTGGACCCTAGGATATGTTTAAGAACATCACAGGTATCTTTGTTATCATCTACTACTAGTGCCGTAATTCCTGATAAGTTAAGTTGGTCATCAGACCCGATCTTTTCACTCTCTGAGTCCTCTGTGTCTTTCGCAAGAGGGAGCATAATCCAGAAGATAGATCCATTTCCGATCTCACTTTCACATCCTATAGTTCCACCATTAAGCTCTACTAGTTGTTTTGTAAGGTTTAATCCGATACCGGTACCTTCCTGACTCTTACTATAGGCGTCCTCTCCACGCTCAAATCTTTCAAATAGACGAGAAAGCTTTTCTGGTGATATTCCAACTCCGGTGTCATGAATTTCGATCTTGATTCTGTCGATCATGTGATGAGCTTCTATCCAAACTGATCCACCTTGTGGTGTATACTTAACAGCATTAGAGACTAAGTTAATTAGAATTTGTTGTGTGTGTTTAGGATCTGAAAATAGATTTAGATTTAGAATATCTTGAGGAACATTAAGTGGTTTTAGAGTTACTCCTTTGCTTAAGGAGGTTTGCAGCATTAGTTTTTGAGTTTGCGCTAAAAGGTCATTAAGTAAAACAGCAGATGGCTCTGCTTGTTCCTTTCCAGATTCTATTCTTGCTAGATTTAGTACATCATCAATGAGAGTTTTAAGATGTTGGCTAGAGCGGACAACTGAATTAAGAGCATCTTTTTGCTTTGTATTTACCTCACCAAACAAGCCATCTGCAAGCACACTTGAATATCCGACGATAGCTGTTAGTGGTGTTCTTAGTTCATGACTCATGTTCGCTAGGAATCGACTCTTAGCTTTATTAGCTTCTTCAGCTTTGGCTGTTTGTATTGCTAAGTCAGCAGTTCGTTGCTCTACAAGATCTTCTAGTTTTTCAGCATACGTACTGAGGCGCTCTTGAGCTCGTGCATTAGATAGTGCTACAGCAGATCCCTGACAGAACTCCTCAAGCCTAACAAGATCTTGTCTTGATAATGTCATATCTCTTCTGTATCCGATCATGATACATCCGAGGTTTTGTCCCTGAACTTCAAGTGAACAGATCTCTATCGATTTAATTCCGAGATCGTAAATCTGCTCCATCCCTTTATGTTTTGCTTTATCTAATTGGGTAATTGAAAGATGCCCACCGACCCGCATTACCTGTCCAAGAACACCTTCTTGGGGATTAAACTTGTAAGGTAGTTGATCCATACTGCAACCATAGACACCGCGGGTATCGAGGATTCCAGATTCTTCATCTGAGATTAGTGTAACAGCGAGGTCTGATGCAAAGCGAAAAGCAACATCGCGAGTTAGGCTTTTTATTAGGCGAGAGAATCCGACATTACTAACAATTAATTGATTTAACTCATTAAAGATCTGAATACGATCTAGAAAGTTTTGAAGGGTTTGTTGGAGTCGTAATCTTTCAAATACAACACTGGCGTGATGTGCAAGAAGTTCGATCTGAGAGTAGTGATCGGCAGATATAAAATTATCTTTTTTGTATACCAGCGCACCGACTGGAGCTCCAACGCAGATTACCTCAACGGCTTCCATCGAATTTGTTGCTAGTGTTCCAGAATCA
>CAZTER010000435.1:0-2522 GCA_964612045.1 uncultured Bdellovibrionales bacterium | reverse complement strand
GGTCCATCTGCTGGATGTTCATTAATTCCTACCCAAGGAGTTGAGTCAGTAAATATATAAGTATCCGCATCTTCTGGGAGACAGTCCGATTGAGCTTCTGCCCAATCAGCAGCTTGATCTATCTCTGATATAATCTCTTGTTCGATCTTTTCTAGTTCGAGAGCTTCAATAGCTTCATTTTCAAGAAGAATATTTCTAGCTTTACGGATCGGACATTGATCTAGTTGAGCAGAGACCTCTTCGCTAGAACGATACTTAAGATGGTTATCTGAGATTGAATGGCTTTGAAGTCTTGGAACATGTGCTTCAATTAATGTTGGGCCTAAGCCATCTTTTGCTCTTCTATAAGCTCTTCTAATACTCTCATAACTGAGCCAAAAATCCGTTCCATCGATCTCAATCGTTTCAAGATCTGTATATCCTCGAGACATTTTATGCACGCTTCTTCCTGCTATCTGCTCCTCAATAGGAACAGAGATCGCAAAATGATTATTCTCAATTAAGAATATAACAGGAAGTCTCTCTCTCGCTGCCCAGTTACAGGCTTCATGGAAATCACCTTGTGCACATGTGCCTTCGCCAGCAGAAACGTATACCACAGCATCTTGACCAAGCTTGCGAGATGCTAAAGCACACCCAACAGCCTGCAGAAATTGAGTCCCAGTAGGGGAGCTCTGACTAATAATTCGAAGTCTCTTACTGCCGTAGTGCATCGGCATCTGTCGACCATGGGAATTAGGGTCATCCCGCTTATTCATCACATTTAACATGAACTCCTGTGATGTCATTCCCAATCCGGAGCAGAGAGCCATGTCTCTATAGTATGGATAGAACCAATCCTTTTTAACATCAAAGATCTGAGAAGCAGCAACCTGTACAGCTTCATGTCCAGCGACTCCAATCTGAAAGTGAGCTTTATTTTGCTTGTAAAGAACGATGGCCTTTTCGTCAGTTCTTCTGGCGCGAAACATGACTTTATATGCAGCCAAGAGAAGATCTAACTCTTCAGCAGAGTACGTTAATGGTTCTAATATATGAACTGATCGTCTATGCTTCTTCGGAGAGTTTTCATCTCTTCGTGATACCCGATGTCGCTTAGGCTTAGGAATCTCTTTTGCTTCTCTCGGCATAGCACTTTAAAAATCTAGACGAACATACTGGTTGCAATTAACGACGATGTAGTTAAAACAATACAGTTAAAAATAAAGAGCGAAGCAAGGTTCAAAACATCGGCTTTCTAACTACCGTTGAAAATCCGAAGGTCTTGCTGAATCTTTCAAGCACAACCTGCTCTACTTCTTGTAGAGTAGGGCACTTAATTTCATTTGACGATCTTTCCAGCTCCTGCGCAATCGATGTTATTTCAATGTCATTGAAACCACATGGATTAATAAGATCGAAACCGAAAGACTGTTCAGCAACATACAATGCAAAGCCATGTAAAGTACACCATCGGGACATCCTAACCCCTATTGATGCAATCTTTCTTAGTTTATTGTTAGGTTCTGCGATTTGAGGCTTTATCCAGACTCCAGTTTTGCCATCGATTCGCTCAGCAACTACAGAAAACTCGTTAATGACATCTATTATAATCCCTTCTAGAGTTCGCATGTACCAATGAACATCTCGTTTATGATGATTGAGATTTAGAATAGGGTAGGCAACTAATTGACCTGGTCCGTGATATGTAAGATCTCCGCCACGCTCAATCTCTTGCAACAAGACCCCACGAGCAACAATCTCGTTGCGAGTGACTAGAAAACTATCATCCCTTGTACTTGTTCCAGCGGTAATAACTGGGGGATGCGAGCATAGAATTAATGATTCAGTATCTTGGCCTGCTATAAGCTCTTTCTGCAACTTTCGTTGGAATTCAAGTGCTGGAAGGTATTCAACCTCTCCTAGAGAGTAAAGATTGAGAACCTTCTCAGCATAACTCATTGCAGAATTAGATCTCTATTCTAGCTCTAATAATTAATCGGTCGCCCTAATGCTAACGCCATTGCTTCACCAACAGCTTCTGAAAGGGTTGGATGTGGATGGATAGTCTCTAGAACGCTTGCCGCAATCCCTTCATGAGAACGAATGATAGCAGCTTCACTGATTAATTCTGTTGCCTCTGAGTGTAAGATATGAACTCCTAGCACTTCTCCTACCTCTTTATCTATAATGACCTTAATCATTCCTTCTGGCTCACCAATTGCGATCGCTTTTCCGATAGCAGCAAAAGGAATCTTTCCAACGCTATAATTATAACCCTTTTCCTTAGCAGCTTTTTCGGTAAGTCCAATCGAAGCAACCTGCGGCTGACAGTAAGTACAGCCAGCGATATTGTCATACTTCATAGGATGATGAGCTTTTCCACATGCAGCTTCAGCTGCAATTAAACCTTCATGACTTGCCTTGTGAGCTAACCATGGAGCGCCAGCGCAATCACCGATAGCAAAATGATGTGGAACGTTAGTACGAGTAAATGGATCGATCTTAATCGTGCCTCTTTCATGCTTAATACCGACCTTCTC
>CAZTER010000434.1:0-2524 GCA_964612045.1 uncultured Bdellovibrionales bacterium | reverse complement strand
ATCCGCATAGCTTATCTCCTCGGCATACAGGGTCATTTCACCAAGCCTGTTAAATATTCCACTCTCAATTCCAGCTGTCCTTCGTGATCTCGCTATTTCAAATAAAGTCGCATTGAGAGTTAAGTTCCCCCAAGGTTTACATATAGTGGAGACCACTAAAGCTAAGACGAAAATAGTTGATGCAAATATTAGAATCGGCTTTGTAAGGTAACGGATACTTATTCCGCTAGCTCTGAGAATTATGATTTCGGAATCTCCTGAGAGACGTGAGATTGCAAGCAATACTCCTAGAAGAGCACTCATCGGAATTGCAAGCTCAAGGAAGGTCGGAGTAATCGAAGCGAATACTAATGCGATTTGAGAGGCTTGCACGCCACGGTTTATTATTAACTCTGAGAATCGCAACATCTGTACAGTTAGCAAGATTCCGGAGAATGCGCAGAGCGATAGGAGGAAATATAAGAAACATTCCCTCAGGATGTAACGAGAGAGGATGTTCATGCTGAGATTTCAACTAACATACAATCCAAACACACACTTAATCGTGTTGTAGGGTATACCAATAGATAAATTGGCACAAAATAAAAAACCCACTATCGAATTCGATAATGGGTTTTTTATCTTCTTCAGAAGCAGAGATCTTAGAGGATCGAATTCTTCTTTGCTCTAGCCTCTTCTTTACGAAGCTTCTTCATAGTCTCTTTCATCTTTCTCTTCTTCTTCTCGGATGGCTTCTCGTAATATCTTCTAGTCTTAAGCTCTTTAAATAGCCCCTCTTTGATCAACTTTCTCTTAAGGATCTTCATCGCCTTATCAAGATTGCTCTCTACTGAAACTGCAAGTGGCTCGAGCCTGGAGGTGCTTAGCTTATCGCTTTTCTCTGCGCGTTGATTATTCTCTGAAGTGTTTGATGATCCGCTGCTACTTTGCACTGAATTTCTCTCCGATATCGTTTATAAATAAAAGTTAATCAACTTTCTCAATTCCGCGTACCCGCGTCCAAATCCGAAAAAGCGTCCCTCATTATAGCCTTTTTTTTATCCTGTGAGAAGATGAGCTGACTAACTCTTCGTTAACTGTAGAATAGTTACTTCAGGGGGGCAGTTCATCCGAAAGGGTAATCCGACTACTCCTAGACCACGACTGGTATAAACACTCTTCCTATTAGAAGAAGAATATAGTCCTTCAAAAAGACGTAAGTCTTTGATATTATGAACTAAAGCTCCCAAAAGAGGAAGTTTTATCTGTCCAGCATGTGTATGCCCACATAGTGCTAAATCAAAGTCAGCCTCTGTATTGTCCATGGCAATAGAGGCAAAGTCGGGATTGTGCGTAAGGAGTATCCTGACCTGTTTTAGGTCCGTTCTAGGGCCAAAACCCCACTCGAAGCGAGGTTTGCCGTTCCAATAGTCATCCGTACCGCAAATTGACAGACTAGCTTCGCCGCGCCGAATTTCATGTAACTGGTTGATGAGTAATCTAACAGGAGTGTCTGTAAAGCTTGCAATAGTTCTAGATTCAGATACCCAGAGATCGTGGTTGCCTACTACTGCAACTGCACCGTCTGGTGCAGATAAATCATTAATAGCATATCGAAGCTCTCCAAATAATCGCTCTATATCAACATTTCCAGATCTATTAAGTACCTTTTTATTGCGATGTTGCTCTAGAAATTGACTAATAGGTTCATCATGGATAGTCACATAGTCTCCACCAAGCATAAGAAGATCGATCTTTTGAGCTTCAAGAGTTTTTATACTTTCAATTATCCACTCGGTTGGAATGTCAGTGCCAATATGAAGATCTGTAATAAATCCAATTTTATAACCATCAAACTCTGCAGGTAAGTTGGAAAGAGAGATGGGGATCTGTTCAATTGATGGAAGGGCGGTTGTAAAATTTGAGGTAGCGCTAACAGCTGATGCGCCGATCAGTGCTGAAGCTGCTCCTCCTAAGATAAAATTCCGTCGAGTTAGGCGCATGATCTCTTCTCTCTCTTGAGATAACTAACTCTTGCTCGCTCTGAAAGGACTACATGGTGCCAACCTCCAGCTCTCATCCATTTTTTTAGTTCTAGAATTCCAGGGTGGCGAGCCTCTAGTCTTTTAAATGAATCGCCATGCCACATCCTTTTCCCTCTCCTAACTTCAATACCTTCTCCTAAAGCTGCATGACACATCTCATGATAAAGAAGGGCTGGTAAGTACTCTAATGCCTTAGGATGGCTCATCTCCTTAGCTACATTAACTAATTTTTTCCTTATGTTACACGAAGCTAAGGTTCTTTTTTGGCGCTTTTTGCTCCAACAAATCGTGTAAAGATCTAGATCTAATCTCTCAGGGAAGTAGGTTTTTCGAAGGCTTAGCCATTCTGTTGTAAGACGTTGATCTGGTACCGGAATAATAACTCTTCTAGTCGACCTACGACGCAATCTCTTGCTGACTCTAAATAGTGTTGTAACTACTCTAAAAGGATCCATTTAAGTACTGATTGCATCTAAAAGTTAGCTCTAAATAGTTTGCAT
>CAZTER010000433.1:0-2536 GCA_964612045.1 uncultured Bdellovibrionales bacterium | reverse complement strand
GCTCTGTTAGTGCAAGAGCTAGTGTAGCTCCTTCACTAATGTCATCCCAGTCAAATCGGTGACGAGATTCAAAGTAATGGAGGCCATAATGACCATCCTTCTCTTCCAGCCTAATATCTTTAAATAATCTGTTTATAAGATCTGTAACTGTAGTTTTGCTTTTTATCGGTAGAGTAGCTACAGCTCCGCCACAGTAGATATTTAACGCGCCAACTGTACGGAATATAGAATCCGAACGGATTGCATCTTCAAACAACACAAATAACTGGGAATTTTGATTAAATCCATCTACTAAATTGCATGGCTCGGGAAGAGGAGTCTTCTCTAGGCTCCAACTTGGAAATGAGCTTGTTAGAACTACCTCGCTATCTGGAACTCTAAATTCATAAATTAATCTCTCTCTAATCGACCTATTAGGATGAGATATGGAGTTCTGACTGTCTTGAGCTAGCGCTACTGGATCTCCATGGTTAATCCAAGGATAGATACTATTGTAGATATCTCCTAATCTTTCTCCAGTAAGATCTGGCAGAATCACCTTGCTATGAATCGGAATATCTCCATTTGGGTTAAGAATTGAAGTGGCCATGATTTGAAGGACTCTAGGAATTAAATTATATGGAAGTTTCGATTCGGATAGTGAACCTCCATTCAAAATAGAAGAGGTGTACCATAGTGGCCCATATCTCACCTGTTCTCTTGGCTTTTTGCCACCATTGCAGATTAAAATACTTTCTTCGATCGCTTCTAATACCTTTTTGGGCGATGACGGAAAGCGAAGATCTTGACCACAAGGAATGAGTCCATTAATAGTTCCTCTCGTCGATATAAAATTGCGCGCATCAGGTTCGTTAGTTAAGAACCTTACTGTATCGTATATTAGTTCAAGGAGTGAGTCCCCATTAGGTTCTTCAGATTTTTTAAGAAGATTAATAGGATTAACTCTAATTCCAATCCTTCTGAGTATCTCAGTTCTGAGCTCTATCTTTGTTGTCGGTAGAGAAAACTTAGGAGCCCCGATCTTCCACGCAAATAGAGTCTGAAATCTTAGCTTTTCAGGATTCATTGCTCTACTATTTTCTAGCGAGTTAAGTCCCGAGCGAGATAAAGCATCATTTAGTGCCTCGAAAGCAATTAATTTTATCTGGTCAAAAGTAATTGAAGCACGATTAGTGCAGACAGTTCGACATGGCGTTAGGAGATTTTCTATATCTTGCATCAGATGCCGCATTAAAGCTGCAAAATATAGTATTTTATTCTGATTCTTAATCAAGTTCGCATCGATTCGGCCAGTCTAGCATAAACTCTTGTTTAGATTGCTTGGAATTGTATACTCCGACGTCTTAGCAGTAATGTGGTGTTTTGTTGATGTTTTCTATTTTTCAACAACCTTATCAATTGCCCCAATTTAGTAGTCGTAATGGCTCTGAAGATATTGGTCACATCCTCACATCGGAAGCGACTGAATACACAATTAAAAGCCTGATTTGTAGAGGAGAATGGGCATCTATCTCTGGTGCTGTTGATCAAAATTTAAACGTTCCACACGGCGCAAAGTTAAATGAAGATGCTGTTGCTATTATTGGCACAGCTGGGTGCCTTTGGATGGTAGTTGCAGATGGATGTACTTCGCTGAACCGGGTACCTGAAATAGAAAGAAAATATCAGGTTACTGCTGCTAGGTTTGCTTCGAACTTTGTCGTTGAGCAGATGAGGATCCTACTATCTTCGGAGGAGTATTCAAAAGAGACTTCTCCACAAACTTTGATACGAGATTGTAATTCAAGGTTAGATCATATTGTTGGGCAAGAGCTTGGTTCTGATAGATCAGACCCAAATGCCAGACCAAGAACTACGCTAGTTGTTACAAAAATTGATCCTTTAAAGGATCGAGTCGAGTTTGCATATATAGGCGATGGGATCGTTCTCGCTGATTATGGTTCTAGGACTGAAAGTTTATTTGAAAGCCAAGTAGAGAGATTTGAATACGGCATAAAATTAGCAATGTGCGAAATTGCGAGATCTCACTCGATATCAATAAAGCAAGCTCGAGAATCTGAACGGATAAAGGAAGCCCTGTTAAATATGCAGCGGGAATACTGTAATCGCTTGGATCTGACTGGATTTGGTATCTTAGATGGATCCTCAATTGCTATTTCATATGTTCAACATAAAACTCTCCCACTTTCTGGACTGAAGGGGATATTTTTAGGCAGTGATGGTTGCCTCTCTGTAGGACGTGATTATCTTAAAGAGGATGATCGACGCTACTTATTTAGTAGGTCTTATCGAGATGGAGTCCTTCAACTTCTACGAGACGTAAAGATCTCTCAAGATGAAGATTGTGAATGGTGTATTTCACCAAGATGGAAGCATTCTGATGATGGTAGTGCTGTTTTAGTAAGGTTTTAGTGCTCTCTTACGGAGCCTTTAATAATGCAGGATTGTTTAAACTCTTTAAGCTGCTTTCTTTTCTGGTCGATCGCCATCATTAGGCCATGGATATGGTGGTAATGGAGGTGTAGGTGATTGATAG
>CAZTER010000432.1:0-2536 GCA_964612045.1 uncultured Bdellovibrionales bacterium | reverse complement strand
CAAAGATCGCTCAATTTCTTATCAGTGGCTTAGAAAAAGAAGGATATTCTGTCGATCATTTTAGTAATGGAGAGGATGGAGTTAATGCTACAAAAGTTCATGGATATGAGATCTCAATTATTGACCTGATGTTACCAGGTATGAGTGGTCTTGAAGTAATAAAAGAGCTGCGGGCATTAAATTTCTCATTCCCTGTATTAATCTTAAGTGCCAAGGGTAGTGTAGATGAAAGAGTCTTAGGGCTAAGAAGTGGCGGTGACGATTACTTAACTAAACCATTTTCATTTGAAGAACTAACGGCAAGACTTCAATCTCTTATTAGGCGAACCAAAGGCGTTCAAATCAGTGAATCGATGCTTCTTTCTTATAGAGATATCTCTCTAGATCGGATGAGTAGAAGGGTTACTCGTATGGGTAAAAGCATAGATTTGCAGCCAAGAGAGTTTTATTTGCTTGAGTTAATGCTGAAAGATCCAGGGCGAGTTTTTACCAAAAACATTTTACTAGAGAAGATCTGGGAATATCACTTTGATCCACAAACAAATGTAGTCGACGTTTTAGTTTGTAGACTTCGCGCTAAGATTGATACTCCATTTGAAGAGAGATTAATTCATACAGTTAGAGGAGTAGGGTACATGCTGGGTAAAAGCACTGATAAGGTACTTGTCAATGAAAGCAAATAGCATTGTCACCAGGCTCTCAATATGGATCGCAGTTTCCTTAGTATTTACATCAGTTCTAATTTTTGTCAGCGCTAGGTCATTTCTCTCTAAGCAATTACAACAACGCGATCGTAGGTATATTTGGCAAGAAGTTGTAGAATATTCTACAACATATTCTGAAGGAGGTGTGCCCGCTATCGTGCGCCAGTATGAGGAAGAAGCTCGTGATTCCGAAGACCTTGCATTATATCTTAGAGTAGTAGCTCCAAATGGAGATACTTTATTTGAAGAGAGTCATCACTCTTGGTCTGATTATGATTTAGATAACTTTAAAAAGCTCAAAGGTAGTTTAGCTGAGGGATGGCATACTATAGTTAAAAAAAATGGAGATGATACTCAGTTAGACATTGCTGGCAAACCGCTTTTAAATGGTGAAGTAGTTCAAGTCGGAATGAGTAGCTACTTTAGAGATGATTTATTAGATGACTTTACCTCAGTATTCTGGAAATTTGCTGGATTCTCTCTCCTAATTAGTTCGATCATTGGAATAGTTATCGCGCGTTCAAGTCTTCAACCTTTACTTCAATTTAGAGATGCTATTAGGAGAATTAGCGAGTCTGTAGAGATTAATGTTTATCCAAATAAAAATTTATCTTCTAATTACAAAGAGATCTCAGAGCTATCGGATGCATTTAATCTCCTTTTGCAAAGAATAAGTCGTCTTATAAGTAGTATGAGAGATGGGTTAGATACGATTGCACACGAGACAAAAACACCATTAACTCGATTGAGAATGAATGCTGAAAAAGCGCTGTTATCAGGGGATGAAAAGGAAAAAGAGGAAAGTCTAGCAGAGGCAATCGAGGAAACAGATCGATTAACCCGAGTTATTAACGTGATAATGGAGGTCGCTGCAGCTAACGGTAAATTTTTTAAAGTATCAAAATCTCAATTTGATTTAAGAGATGTACTTAAGAAAGTATTTAGCTTGTATGAAGATACAGCTAGTGATAAGCAGATAGCTCTTGAAGTTATTGATTGTAATGAAGTGTCTGCGTTAGCAGATTTTGAACAGATCGTGCAGGCAGTTTCGAATTTAGTAGATAATGCTATTAAATTTACTCCGAATGGTGGGCGTATCTCTTTATCAATATCTGAAAAAGATAATTCTACTCTAATTATAGTAGAAGATAATGGAATTGGTATCCCACATGATGAGGTGCCTCTAATTTGGCAGAGGCTTTTTAGAGGAAATGCTTCAGAGCATCAAAAAGGTTTAGGGCTTGGTTTAGCACTAGTGCATGCGATTGTAACCTCTCATGGTGGCAAAGTGGATGTAGAAACAGCACTTAATTCTGGTAGTAAATTTAAGATCGTTTTACCAAAAGCATAACTTGGCATTGCTATTATCGTTAGTTATTAGTCAATTTTCAAAGTTAAAAATACTTAACTTCTTTCTGTCTGATGATTCTCTTTGTAGATCTGCATGAACTAAATATCTGGATACACGTTCAGTAAGATTACAAAATTGTAATGTTACAAAGATGTAATGCTGGCGGTCTGGCGTAAGCAAAATATTGCGTTTATATCGATAATTAGCGCTTTTAATATGCGCTAATTTATCTGTTTATCATACCAGTACAATCTAAATGTTTTTGAATTCCAATAATATTTTTAACTTGTCTGAAAAAAAGAAAGCTTCTCTTCGTGAGATCTTATTATTAGTTGTGATTTTTTCAGCGATTATTATCCCTTGGCTAGGATTTCCAGATTTCTCTACACGCGGAGAAGCTAGAGAGGCATTAGTCGTAAAAAGTATGCTTGAATCAGGAAATTGGATCCTTCCAAAAACTTATAACGATGCGATTCCATCT
>CAZTER010000431.1:0-2538 GCA_964612045.1 uncultured Bdellovibrionales bacterium | reverse complement strand
TACTGTAAAATATCTCAATGAAGATGTTGGCACCTGAAACTCAGTGGCATAAAGAACTGCCAAATGCTCTGCTGCCAGCTTAGTAACACCATACGGACTAACAGGTCTTGGAGTTACGAGCTCTGAAGTTGGAAAACTTTCTGCGTCTCCGTAAACAGAGGAACTTGAGGCGTAAACCACTTTTTTCAATGTAGGAGATCCCTTTAGCGCTTCCAACACTCTTTGGGTAGCTAATACATTACTGTTTGTATATGTCGAGAAATACTCTCCCCAACTACGTCGCACCCCTGCTTGCGCAGCCTGATGAAATACCCACTCAGCCCCTATAAAAAGCTGTGCTAGATCAAGATTTAGCAGATCTCCCTCAACCAATTTAAAACGTGGGTGTTTTACTAGAAGCTCTATATTCCTCTGCTTTACTCCCCTAGGATAATAATCTGTGAACGAATCAATCCCTAGAACGGTGGCACCATCCCTTAATAGTCTCTCAGCTAGGGTCGAACCTACAAAGCCTGCGACCCCTGTAATGATACATTTCATAAAAACCCGTATCGGTTATAGTCATCTAATAAAAGAGGAGTGTACCCCATTTATGTTGGAAATTGCACGTATTGCCCTATTACGCCCCCATCCTGAGGAGATTGAGCTGCTTAAAAGGGCTCTATCAGGTGAGTACTTTAGTGTTCGGCAGGTAGAACGACCAGACCAGATTCTAGCTCTTATTGAAGAAGAGGACTCGAGCTTTGACGCTATAGTACTCCCTCCAAAATGCTTTGACCTAGATGGTGGCCTAACTTTTTGTAGCCAGGTTAGGTCTGTATCCGAGTTAAACTCGATTCCAATTATATCACTGATTCAGGAACCTGAAGATCGTTTCATTCAATGTCTCTATGATTCAGGTGTTAATGCTATTTGCTATGCTCCTTTTAACCCGATCACAATTCGTTCTCTCATAGCTTCTAATAGAAATTTCAAAAACTCAGTTTTTTCCGATGGTAAATTTGCAACTCAGAAAAGCTCTCTATCCGACACCTCTCTTAGCATACTAAACGCTTTAGATTGTGGAGTGGCAGTGCTTAACGAGAATGGCTCTATAACATTTCTAAATCAACCTCTCTTGGGAATTTTAAAAACAGCTGAAGTTACTGAGAGAGTTTTAGAATCACTAACCTCTCAGATCTTAGAATCATTTCCACAGATACAACGAGAAGATTTAGGAAAAAGTAACCATCCGGTTATTGTCCGTCGATCAATAACCAGAGGAGATGGAGACAGAACACCTGCTACGCTCAAGATCGAGAGAATCGTAAATAGTGAAGGTAGATTTTTAGGTTGGGCATGCTTTTTAAGTGAGGACTCTCATATTGATAATTTAGCAGAGCTAATAAAACACACCTCTGCATTAAGAACCTCTTTTATTAGCAAGGCAGTAGAAAATATAGCCACTGCTAGCTCTAGCAACCTAAATATGATTGCTGGAGATGTTATCGAGGCTCTTGATAACATCATCCCAGAACACCTCTCTCTATCCTTAGATAAATTACCTAACTCAGAGATAAACTTACCGAGCGATACCATTTTTCGTATTCTTGCTAACTCTATCTGCGCGGCAGCTGATTTCTTATTTTGGCGTGGAACTATAAATATCTCTGCTCCGGTAGTGGCATCTCAAGGCTTTGCAAAGTTGCGGATCCTAGCTCAGAGAGAGGGATTTGGTTTATCTGATAAGAGTGACAAAATCGCCTCACTCTTACGATCTCCAGGAATTAAACTTTCAGGAGATAGCAAGCCTATTATTAAAGCTATAGAGAAACTCTTACCAGCTGAATCAGTTACTCCTATTACAGTAGAAGAAAGGGATAACGGTATTGAGATTAATATAATTATGTCTACTCGATAAAACTGCCAATTTGTTCACTGCGAAAATGAAGATAAGAATTTAAATTGATTTCACCTACTGTGAAATGAGTAAAAATTTGCATAGTATCAATTTAAATCCCTCAAAAGCTTGCGATTACACGGTTTACTAACCGAGGTAAGATACCCCGGCAAATGCCGTAAGACATTTACACGACGTAGGTTGCGTTGATTAAATATGCACTTAAAGCACCGCAAAAACCAAGGATGCGTTTTTACAGGCTACTAATCTCTATCAAATAATCACTATCAATAATTTGAGCAGCTAATTATGGATGAACCACCAAGCGCCGATACCTAACAATGCACCCAATAGGATGATTCCTAAAATTAGGATTACGCCATCCTCAATCATTGCAAACTTCGCTACTTGCTCAGGAGATTGAGGAGGAACCTCTTCCTCATTAGAGATAGAAGTAGTCGCTTCCAACTCATCTTTACTCATTGGAGCAAGATCTTTTCCAAATGCAAGATTTCTCATCCTCTGAGCAGCTAATTGAAGATCATCATTCTCATTTGTAACAGCCAATCGAGGAGGCAAACTTACAACGACATAATAATCCCCTACCAGAATCTGATCATTATGCCCTAACAAAACGCTATTAGTAATTCTGGCTCCAT
>CAZTER010000430.1:0-2539 GCA_964612045.1 uncultured Bdellovibrionales bacterium | reverse complement strand
CGATCGCAGCAAAAGATTCAGTAGTAATAACTTCACCATCATTAGGTGTCGCTGATTTCGATCAGTTCAGTAGAAATCTATTTAATACATGGCCACATGACGAGATAAGTTCGAGACGTTTAGCACAGGAGGCGATTAACCAAGGAATAAGACGCGCTGCGATATTTAGTACTCAGCAGCCATGGGAAGCACAACAAGCGATAGTTTTTGAGGAAGAGTTTACAAAATTGGGAGGGACAATCACTGTTAAGGTCGAGCCACTACCAACAAGTAATGATCTAAGATCTGAAGCAAATGTAGTTGTTCGTTCAGCCCCAGAAGCTGTCTTTTTCTCAACTGTTACTAGATTGGATGTTGCAGCTCGAGAGATCTACACCCTTGGATATAGAGGTTTAAAGTTGGTGGTAATGTTGGATGAAACAAGGAGAATCTCAGCAGCGCAGGCTCTCAGTGGAGCGTTGTATACATCATTCCCGGCAGCGAGTGCAGACTTTAAAGATGAGTTTCAAGCTCGTTTTGGATATGTCCCTGGACTTTCCGCAGATAACTCCTATGACACGTTGGGAATTTATGCAGAAGCTTTATTAAAAACCTCCGGTTCTCCTTCTGATATCATTACCTTTATGGAAGGGGTGCGTTATAGCGGAGTTTCTGGTGAGATAGTCTTTGATAAGACAGGTGGAGTCCTTAAAACCCCTGTAATTCTTGTGGTTCCGTAAGGCTTGAGTAGGATCTTCTATCGCGCAATACTTCGTGGCGTCGGCGACAATTTAAATCAAGCGTTGAAGTTATTAGTCTGCTAGCAGTTCTCAGACTTAACCTCATGAAGTTTGAAAAGTTTTCCCTTTGGTTTTTCTCTCTTTTTAGAGCACTTCCGTAATCACTGGAAGTCAGTCGCTAACATGTAAGTGGTGCCAAGATTTAAATAGCTTGTGGATAGGGACCTTCATGTCGATTAAGAGACTAGCAACCTGTTTTATTCTTCTCTTCTCTAGCTATCAATCCTTATATGCAGAACCTCAGAGCTTACCAATTATAAATGGAGATGATGCTACCTCAGGATCTTTCCCATGGATGGCATCTATATTTCTTACAGAGGCAGAACCATCAAGTCTAAATGGAGGACATTTTTGTGGAGCAGTGCTTATTGCTCCACGCTATGCATTAACCGCAGCTCATTGTGCGGCTGTTGTTGCTGATGATCCAGAGAGATTTTCCTTGGCTTTTAATCTTACTGATCTATCTGATCCTGTGGCTCCGCGTCGTAAAATAATAGGAGTAGTTCAGCACCCTCAATTTGATCCGGCAACATTAAAGCATGATGTTGCTCTTCTTAAATTAGATCAGCCAGTAAACATACCGTTTCCGCAATTGAGAGAGAGCAGATCCACTGAAAGTGTTCAGGGAGATATTTCATTGAGGATAATGGGATGGGGGATGACTCACCCCATTTATCCAGTATTACCAACTATACTTCAGACAGCCATAATCCCAGCTCATTCAGATCAGCTATGTACAGAAACGATCGGACGCTATTTTGATCCAGCGACGATGATGTGTGCTGGGATTCTCTCTTCAGATCCTGATATTATTGATGGAGTGGATACCTGTAATGGAGATTCTGGGAGTCCTATAGTCTTGGAAAATAATGGCACTTTTTCGGTAGTGGGATTAACGAGCTGGGGATATCGTTGTGCTTCGCATGAATTTTATGGGGTTTATGCTGAAGTTGCTCCACACCGAGAATGGATCCTTTCGTATCCTCAGATTCCTCCAAGAGTTTCAGGTCCAGCCGCTACGCTTGAATATTCAGTTCCTTTAGATGGAGATGAGTTGCCGCTTGAAGAGTCTGTTAGGTGCATTGCACCAAAGTTCTCCGGCGATGATCTTCAAATTTCCTATCAATGGAGCTTTTATGATTGGAATAGCTTTAGTGATGGGGAGATAGTTGGAGCTACAACAGATCAACTTTTTATAGATTCATCTCTAGTAGGGAAGAGCATTTATTGTAAAGTGTTAGCAAAGAATAGTGCAGGAGAAGATCTCTCTGAATCTGAGCTATCTCCTATTGTAGTTAATCGAACTGTAGTTCAACAAACACCGCACTCTTCTTATGATAAAGTTGCACCTAAGATAGATAATTTAAAGATCGCATGTAGAGCTAGAACATGTACTGCTATAGCGAAAGTAAGCGACCAAGCTCCATCTGGTGGTCTAAAGGGGGTAAGTTCCAGTTACGAATTAAGTGCTCGAAGGTGCACGAAGCAGAACGGCTGTATATCTAGTAAAAGTATCGGGCTTTTAAACTTCTATATTAGTAGAAAGAGTTGGATCTCCAAGTTCACTATACCTAGACGTTATGGAACACTTAGAGTATTTGCAATTGCTAAGGACAATGCAGGGAACTCAAGTAAAGCAACTATTCGTCGACTGAAGCTAATTCGCTAATAAACAAGCCAAATAAACAAACTAAGCGCCAGGTAAGTTCTAGTATAATATTACTTAATTAAGCTGCTAATATAAGATCTGCTGATGAGCT
>CAZTER010000429.1:0-2544 GCA_964612045.1 uncultured Bdellovibrionales bacterium | reverse complement strand
AAGATTATTTACGAACTTCAGTAAGTATTTATTATAGACATTAAAATTATAAATTACGAGAGCATCAAAATAATCATTTTATTGAGAAAAATAATCAGAATCTCCCTTTTTGCTATAGTTTACTTGTAATTTCAAAAGTTCATAAAAATTTAATATATTTTTGATTACTACTGCGATATAGGTGAGTTACAGATGATTTTCTAACACAAATATAGCTCTGATTGATTGCGTATGTTGAGTGATGTGGTAGAACCCTCACTCGTCTGTTATTGTTGTTTTTGTCAGATGTTTACTACTAATCACGATCGTTCCTTAAGCGCTGGTATTTTACCAGTCAGTGCAAGTGAGTCACCACTTGATTCGATAACTTTACCAAGAAAAATAGAGATAGAGGATCCTCCAGGATTAAATCCAAAAACTCTGGTAGATCGATATTTCGAAGATTGCGAAGATTTTGCTCCTGCAGCATTAGCCTCAGCTATGAGATCTGCTCTTGGTCAGACTCTTGGACAGAAAGCAGACTTTCTTCAGGATAGACTAGCTAGATTTCAAACTCATAAAGATCACCTATTATTTGGGGACTCAGCAACATTACGAGAGGATTCTACCTTAGTGTCTGCTCATTGTGAGGCAAGCTCTCACTACCTAGTAGCTTTAGTATTTAAGAAGTTACTACAAGATAACGGAACAGCCGTTACTCTTCCTCAGGGAGAGGCGCTAGAAGTTTCAGCAAAGCGTGTGGTTAGCGCGCTTATTCATATGGATAAGCTTGACGGAGAGTATGGTTATATAGCTTTACGAGCTGCTGTTGATCCAAGTACTGGAGAATTAAAAGTTAAGGATTCAAAGACTAAATCAAACTCATATAGTCAGATTCTCTTTGCTTATGTTTTGGCGGCAGAAGTTTTTGGTCCTGAGGTTAAGGCCCTTATTACTGATCATGTTGATGCTATGGTTGGTAGGCTACTCGGTGATGGTTTTAAGCTCATTCATCCAAATGGCAAGAAAGTTTCAGATACATCTCCAAGTAAGTTTGGATTATTTAACTCCAGCCGTTATCTAGATGCTTTAATTGCTATTGAAGCTGGTATTCATCTTGGAACTCAAGATCTTTCAGAAGGGGGCAGGATCTCCTCTCTAATGAAGATGAGAGAACGCTTTATTGGCACTTATGAGAAGCCTGATAGACTTGTTAAGTTCATTTTTAATAAGATGCTTCACACTAATGTTGCCTCACAGCAGTTCCCAACAGTATCGTCCTCTGTGCTGAATGTAATGAAGCTTTCTGCTTTGATGTTAATGACAAGGCAAAATCAAGATGCACAGAAGTATTATGGAGATATTCTTGGGTCTCTATGGGGTAAGTTGGAGCATCAACATAATCCACTAGTTGATCTATTGTGTCTTATCACCAGTCAGCCAAACCATTCTGGACGTCAGGAATACCTAGAGCGTGCGGCAGCCTCGCTTCAAACCTTTCCAACAGATCTTTTGAATATCGGTAGATATGATCTCTCTGAATTCTGCTTGGAAGGAAAGGTAATTCGAGAGAAGTTAATTAGAAAATATCCAAGGTCAGATTCAGTTCTTCCGGTATTTGCTCGTCCTTGGAGCCCTTTTATATGGAAGATGGACTCTAGAACTTGTCACTTTTCTCATCCAGATCAAGAGCCAAGAAATACTGCAAACGGATTAGATTATCTAATGACATATTACATGTTGCACTGTGCAGCGCGCAATTTGAGTCTTTAATTAGACTGAATAGCTTTAGATTTTGAACCTGAATACTGGGAGGCCTCTAGTCGGTATCGCTTGGCGTATTCTCCCTCTTTGGAAAGTAACTCTCCATGACTTCCTTGCTCTAGGATGGTGCCATCTTTCAGGTAGATAATCTCCTGGCATATAGATAGGTTTGCAAATTTGTGGCTGATAATAATTAAAGTTTTCCCACTCTTTTGAGCCCAAGATATTAGAGCAGGAAAGATTTTTTCTTCATCCTCAGTTCCTAATGCTGAAGTAGGTTCATCTAATATAATAATATCAGCGTTATGAGAGAGCGTTCGCGCAAGAGCAATCTTCTGTAATTGACCACCAGAAAATCGCATTGAATTTGGAAAGTCTAGACCTAGATAACAGTTTGAATCTTCAAGGTGGTCTCCTAAGAAGTCTATATTTGCAATCCTACATGTCTCTTCAAAGGAGAGTGGAGATCGTGTCTGAGATCCAAGAGTAATAGCCTCTCTTACAGTATATGAACTTAGGTTTGTATAGTGTTGAGTTAGAAAACCTATTCTTTGCCTGACATCATCAGGATCAAGATCGGAGATATCATCCCCGTTGATAAGTAGCTTTCCAGCAGTTGGTGTATGTTCCAATCTCAGTAGGGATATAAGACTTGTTTTGCCAGCGCCACTTGCACCACAAATCCCATAAATTTTACCTGGAACAAGAGTGAGATCTATTCCGCGAAGTATAGGTAGCCCATCATCTGAGAATAGGTGAACATTTGAAAACTTAATCTCAGGTGTCTTTGTTCCAGAGATC
>CAZTER010000428.1:0-2545 GCA_964612045.1 uncultured Bdellovibrionales bacterium | reverse complement strand
GTATTAGAAGTCTTTTGGAGAGTTGGTGGAAAAGCTATTTATACCCAAGAGTTCCTTAATAAGGCAGCAGAAAGAGATCTTGAAAGAGAAATAATCAGGATAAAGAGAATACAGCTAGCCAAAGTACTAGGGCTGTATGGCAAACAAACACAATGGGACACCTCTCTACCAACTGATCTACCATCTCTGAAAGCTTTATCAATCAGAAGCGACGAACTCAATCAAGGATTTAAGTGGTTTTTTGCAGATACTGAGGTATTTGGGGATGGAGCATGGGAAGTTTCACTAACATTAAAAGCTGGTCGAGATAACTGGCTAAGTAACGATATAAATGAACCTGGACGAGGAACATCTTGGCTTGAAGCTTGTGAAGATGCTGCAAAACTACTCTTAAAAAAGTTAGATTCTTAAAGAGTAGATAAAAGATACAAGGATCTCTTAACTAGAGTTAATCTCTAGCCCTCTCCCAAGTCCTAAATAATCTCAGCGTGTTTGGATCTACAAAGTTGCCGATTGCCCGAATCTCACCATCCCTAAAATCGATAACTGTGGGACGCCTACATAACTTAAGACGTTGATCAACGAGAGCGCAGTTGGCGAAAACAGTCTTATCATTAAAAGCTACCCCTGCAGCGCTATGGATATGACCAAAGACATGTAGTTGAGGAGCAACCTGCTCCACTCGATCTCGAAGTCCAATCTCGCCAAGATGATTGCCATCCTCAATATCTAAGTAGCCATGCGCTGGCCCGTGAGTCACCAAGATATCAGTATCTTCCGGAATTGCAGACCACTTTGCCTCTAACTCTGGCCCTTCAGGAAGATTGAAAGCCATATTACTAAATACCTTAGTCCAAGGTACTCCATAAAAACGTAAGCCAGAGGCTTCTACTGAGTTATCGATTAGAAGTTTTACTTCTTTAATATCGTCTAGAAACTTACCTAAATTTCTATCAAAACCGTAATCGTGATTGCCTGGAACTATGATTTTATGCCGGTGAGATTGCTTATTTACCCAAGCTAAGAAAGACTTAGCTTCTTTTTCGCTCTCCTCTTCTAAAGTAAAGTCACCGGCATGAATCAGAATATCCCCCTTGGGAAGATCTAATTGATAGAAATTACCGTGCGTATCGCTAATTACAACTAGCCTAAGGTCTGGGTTAAAATATTCGTCACTAAGTTGCGAACCTTGAACAAACTTAGCCTGCTGCTGCATATACCGCCTCTATCTATACTGCTTAGAGATTTACAATCGACAAGTAATTCTACGCTAGCTTACTATGAATGATAAAATTTTCTAGAAGAAATTTTGATAAGATGTAATAAATAATATGAGCGATATATCTAACAACTCACCAAGCAAGATCTCTTCATGGGAGATCTTGATACTTCTTTTTGTCCTAGTACTTGCGACGGCATTCAGACTTGAAGATCTATCTACCCTTCCATACGGCGCTTGGTATGATGAAGCTGAAAATACGCTTGTAATAAAAAGAATCTTAAGTGAGCCATCATACTGGCCACTATTCGTTGCAGACAAAAGCCAACTTCCCGCTCTATCCTTTTATCTATTTGCTCCATTCGTTGCCTTATTTCCAGATGGAGTACTGGGAGTAAGAGTCGGCGCAACAGTAGTAGGAATTCTATCTATACTAGCTACATGGTTATTGGCTAGAGAGACCTTGGGATCCAAAATCGCGATATTTGCTGCGTTCTTTCTCGCAATAGCAAGATGGCATGTAAACTTCTCTCGATTTGGTATGTGTCAGATCTTTATTACATTAACTGTTCCATTAACACTTTACTTAATCTGCGTCGCTTGGAGAAAAAAATCTCTGACTTACTCATCACTCGGCGGAGTTAGTGCTGGAATAGCACTTCAAACTTATTATTCCAGTATTATTATTCCACCCTTAGTTATAGCTCTATTAATCCTACTAAAGATTAGGGATAAAGCCTCAATATTTTTATTAGGGAAAATTATAGCAACATTTTTAATAGTAACTTTCCTCACCTATCTTCCTGTTGCTTTTTATGCCTGGACAAATTGGGAGCAATTTTCAGAGAGATTTAGAACTGTATCAGGAGTAAAGCTTTCTACTGCTATTGAGTTACCATCACTGTTTTTTAGCACCTCTCCTTCCACTGAGGTTCAAGAGCTAGCGCTATCCATAAAGAAGCATATCTTGATGTTTAACTTTGCTGGAGATCTTAATGGTCGCCACAATCTTCCCTTAGCTCCGATGTTAGATCCTATAACGGGGAGTTTATTTGTAATTGGATTATTCTTGGCTTGTACAAGATTTTATAAAGTTCATAACTTTATATCGCTTCTCTGGTTTACAGCTTTTATGTTTACCGGAATATTTTCACTAACATTTGAAGCGCCACAAGGAGGAAGAACTTTGGGAGTAGCTCCACTGATAGCGATCTTTGCAGCGCAGGCATTTAATCTAATTACGACGACGACAGGTAGGATCTTTTATAAGACTCCCCTATATAATAATGCACTTATAGTCTTTTTACTCAGTAGCGCTACTTTTTT
>CAZTER010000427.1:0-2552 GCA_964612045.1 uncultured Bdellovibrionales bacterium | reverse complement strand
GAGACGGAACCCTGATGGGAATCGCACGTCATGCGAAGCATCCATCTCCAGTTTTTCTTGGGGTAAATTTTGGAACTTTAGGATTTTTGACTGAGCTAGCGCCAGATGAACTATTTTCACTCCTTAAATTAACTCTTGATGGTAAAGCAGTCGTGCGATCGAGAAGCATGTTGCATGTCGATGTCGTTCGTCAGGGAGAAAGCTGTTATTCATCTCAAGCTTTAAATGATGTGGTCGTACAGAAAGGAGCTGAGGCGCGTCTATTCGACATGGATGTGCGAGTTAACGAACATGATATCATGCGTCTTAGAGCGGATGGATTGATCTTAGCTACGCCAACAGGATCAACAGCTTATTCTCTAGCCGCAGGTGGATCTATTGTAGATCCTGAGTTGCCGGTAATGTTGATGACACCTATATGTCCACACTCACTAACTAGTAGACCTATGGTTTTAGGATTGGACAATACGGTAAGAGTTTCATTGCCTTTGGTGCAAGATTTAGTTTTACTAATTGTGGATGGTCAAGAATCTTTCCCTTTGCGTTCAGGGGATCTTATTACTGTTAGTAGGTCACCGAATTTAGTCAATTTAGTTCAATCTCCAACAAAGAATTACTTTGATATCTTAAGAAATAAGTTGAATTGGGGGATCGGCAATCGGGTAAATTGAGAGGATATTTATGTTGCGAGAGCTGAGAGTCAGAAATTTTCTCTTGATAGAGTCGGCAAATCTTGAGCTAGGAGAGGGTCTGACCGTTATCTCAGGTGAATCTGGCTCAGGTAAATCCATGTTATTACAAGCTCTTGAAGGAGCCTTGGGAAGGCGACTCTCGCAAAATATTATAAGAGAGGGAGCTGAAGAGGCGATTATTGAGGCGCTCTTTGACCTTAGTCATTACTCAAAAGACCTTCTTTCAGAGTTACCTGAGCAATTTCAGAATATAGTGGGCGAGTTAGTGATTCGTCGAATTATATCAAGAAATGGAAGAACAAAGATCTCGGTAAATGGCGATCTTGTTTCTCAGGCGATGCTTGAGGCGCTTGCTAAATCATTAATGACAATTGCTAGTCAGAGAGAGCATATGAAGCTTCTTGAAAGGTCAGGGCATATATTAATACTTGATGCATTCGCGCTCACTTTTGATCTTAAGGCTGAGTACCAAGATAAGTTTTGTGTATGGCGCGAAATATCTAAACAACTTGAAGAGATTGAAAGGCGATTGAATGATTCAGCTTTTAAAAGGGTGGAGTTGGTTTCTATCCTGGAAGAGCTTAACTCTACAGAACTGCGTGAAGGTATTCGTCAGGAGTTAGAAGACCGCGTATCTCAGTTGTCTGCTACGGATAGATCCGTAAAGATGGTGGGAGAGATTCAAGAGCTATTGCGTCAAGAGGGTGGAGCTATCGATCAGGTTCGAGTTGTTACCGCAAAGCTGCACGACCTTAGTCGCTCATCAGCTACATTATCTAGTCTAGCTGAAAGAGCCACATCGATTCGAGAGGAGTTGCTGACTTTAGATGGTGAGATCGCTGAATTAAGCAGGTCTAGTCATTCAGACACTAGGGAGTTAAGTAAAGCGCGAGATCATTTGGCAGAGGTAGCAAGGTTAGAGAGAAAATATCGGGCCTCAGATCGTGGTTTGATAGAGCTAAAGGAAAAGGTAAGTAAGGAGCTTGAGTTCTTAGATCAACCTGATGGGATTGAGAAACTTAGGATTTCAAAGAAAGAGATAGAAGATCAATTAAATAGCCTCGCACTAAATCTCTCTAAGCAGCGCCGATTAGCTGCTGTTAAGTTAAGTAAGAAGATTACAAATGAATTAAGCGAGCTAGGAATGGTTGGATCTTTAGTGGATGTTCGGTGCACTGAAGTAACAGACGCTGTAGTTAAGTTTGGCCCAGATGGAGTTGATCGGGTAGAGATCTTTATCTCAACCTCAAAAGGAGGAGTGCTAAGACCAGTACAAGAGGTAGCATCAGGTGGAGAGCTGGCTCGAATCTTTTTGGCAGTAAAGAAAATACTAGGTGAAACTGGACATAGTGGAGCATTAGTATTTGATGAGATTGATACCGGTGTCTCTGGCAAAACTGCTCGTGTTGTTGGTGAGAAGTTAAGAGAGATCAGCAAGGATGTTCAGGTTATCTGTATCACTCACCTCCCTCAGGTGGCTTCATTGGCTGATACTCATATCGTTGTTGAACGGGATAGTCGTGGTGGTAGAACGACAGAAATTCGTGTCTTAGCTGAAAAAGAGCGAGTTGATGAGGTCGCTCGTATGATAGCTGGCCATAAAATTACAGAGTCTGCTAGAGCTTCCGCGATTGAATTAATGAGAAGTTGATGCGACTAAGACATTGATTTTATTGAATAAAACCAGAATGTTGACCAGTTATTAGTAAATTTCGTAATCTGCTCCGGCTGTAATTTTTATGGTGGTTTAGTGGTTCAGTTATCTGAAAAGGCTCGAGCACAAGCTGGGCAACCTAGAGTAAAGGTAGTTCTTGGAAATCCATCTAAAATAAACCCATTTTCACAATCTTTACTTTTAAT
>CAZTER010000426.1:0-2554 GCA_964612045.1 uncultured Bdellovibrionales bacterium | reverse complement strand
TTCCAGGAGCAAGTGAAGAAACAGGAATTCTTCTCTCATCTTTCTTGACTGGAAGATGTGCTTCACGCGCAAGCGCAGAGAGAAACTCTTTGTTATTTCTCAATTCTCTCTTCAACATAAATATCGGCGTTCTGGCTGATAAGGCTTCAGCCAGAAATTTTATTGAGCAGCATAATACAAGATCGTGGATCTCCTTAAAGTCACCTCTTTTCATTCTAGAAAGGAGAACATATCCTCTTCGAGGATTCCAACTTCCATTGCCGAAACAGAAACGACTAGTAAGGTCCGCAGCAAATAATGCCGAAGCAGTAATTCCAAAGTCCGAATCAATAGGGCGTTCTGCAGAACCAATTAGATCTCCTAATCCATTAACTACTGAACGAAGATTTGCTAGACCCAATGTTTCCTCAATCTGATCTGCACTTTGTTTTATCTTCTTAGAAAGATTTTGCCTGCGTGTTGTTGAACGTGCATCAAGATAGTTTGATTTTAATAGTTCAGATTCTACGCCAGCAAATGACCATGCATATAAGAATGCAGCTCCACGAACCTGTTCCTGCAATGTCAGATCTGGTTTCATAGCTTCAAGTACCTTCTGAGCCATGAAAGCTACTCGACAGAGGTGTAAACGTCCCCATTTCCCTACATCAAATAGGATCTCATTAATGATCTCTTTGAGTTTTGGATCAGAGGGATTTAACTTATGTCGTTCTAAGTATGTTTCATCTATTGAACCAGAGGAGAATAATCCGCCACCGAGATCTCTATTAAGTAGATCTAGGGCCTCAAGGTTACCAAAGATCCCATCACCAAAGGTTTTTTCTCTCTGTAATTCTAACGGGGCCTTCTCTGCGCTCTTAGGAGCAGCAATGCTTTCAGACTTCTCAATACTAGCTGAACTCTTCTTTATTAGTCCGCGGGAGCGCTTATCTGAATAGGAGCGCGAGATATAATTGACTGCGGCAAGAACTTCAGCTGTTCCAAATGGGGTGTTCAAAGTTGTTGCACAGGGGAAAAGCTGTTCAAGTTCACGCTCAAAACTTCCGGCTTCAAGGCCGATTAGAATGACCGGCAGCTGTGTATTCTTAGCTATGCCTCTCAGATATTCCATGCAGGAGGACATCGAGTTTTCAACCTCTCCTCCATGAAAGATCAAGATAGGTTCAGATAGAGAGGCGACAGTCTTGCTTAGGGATTGGAGGTCATTAACCGTCCTGGTGGTGTATTTTTTGTCCCTAAGGCCTTGATGTACCTGAGATGGGAGCTCTCCTCCAAACTGTATTAAGATCGTCTCGCGAGGAACTAATGAATCGGTAGCTTTGGCCATGTCAACTCTCTAAGTTGGTAGTCTAACTAAAGTTAATGTTTGGCATCTGAACGATTGAGGAAAATGCCATTATTGAATTATAGTCTATCGTGGTTCGGGAGGAAGAGGCCATTTGCAACCCTCTAATATTTAAGTAGAACCACTAGTACTGCATAGTAATCAGCTAAGAGTTTTAAGGAAGTTGGAGCACTCATGGAAGGCACAGTTTTGACCCAGGTTCACATTGAAGAGGAGATGAGGCAGTCATACCTCGATTACGCTATGAGCGTAATCATCGGGCGTGCTTTGCCAGATGTTAGAGATGGCCTAAAGCCTGTGCAGCGCCGGGTGCTGTATGCGATGTACTCCGAGGGGTTAACTCGAGATAAGAAGCATTCTAAATGTGCTGGTGTTGTGGGTGAGGTTTTGAAGAGATTCCATCCTCATGGTGATATGCCAGTTTATGAGGCGTTAGTTCGTTTGGCTCAAACGTGGACTTTAAGGTATCCACTAGTCGATGGCCAAGGAAACTTTGGTTCTATCGATGGAGATCCTCCAGCTGCATATCGTTATACAGAAAGTAGGATGACTGCTTTAGCTGGAGACCTTTTACAGGATATCGAGAAAGAGACAGTAGACTTCGTTCCGAACTTCGATGGATCAACGGAAGAGCCAGTAGTTTTGCCATCAGTTATTCCAAATCTAGTTGTTAACGGCTCTGATGGAATTGCGGTTGGTATGGCTACTCATATCCCTCCGCATAATCTACGTGAGGTCATTAACGGTGTAGTCGCTTTAATCGATAATCCATCTTTAACAGTAAATGAGTTAATGGATCTTATTCCAGGTCCAGATTTCCCAACTGGCGGTATTATTTACGGACGAGAAGGAATTGCTTCAGCTTATGCTACTGGACGTGGAGTCGTTCAGGTGCGTGGAAAGGTTGAAATTGAAGCAATTAAGGGAAGATCTCGAGAAGTACAAGCAATCATTGTTACAGAGATCCCTTTCCAGGTTAATAAATCTAGATTGTTGGAGAGGATAGCTGAATTAGTAAATGAGAAGAGCGTTGAAGGTATAAGCGATATTCGTGATGAGTCAGATCGTAGCGGAATGCGCGTTGTCCTTGAGTTAAAGAGGGATGCAACGCCTGAAGTTGTACTTAACCAACTTTATAAATTAACCCCACTTCAAAGCAGTTTCGGAATCATTAATTTGGCTATTGTTGATGGCAAGCCAGTTACATGT
>CAZTER010000425.1:0-2561 GCA_964612045.1 uncultured Bdellovibrionales bacterium | reverse complement strand
CTTGCGCTAGACTAACAAGCTCCTTCTCTCTTGAAAAAGCCGATGGAGCCGCGCCAGATAATTCTTCATGATTTTTCTGTATAGGGAGTGGGGATCCAATGATCATAGCACCTCTTATAATAATCCCTTGGCCGAGCTCTTAAGATTAACTCCGATCCTACTCTTAAGCTACTGGAATATAATTGATTTCCTTAAAGCCCCCTCGAATGGTAAGATCTGAAATGCATGAGCCAGAAAGGCAGCAACAGACTACTGCCACTAACTTAGATTTATTAGTCCTCAGAGATTATCTAGGAGATCGCTCTCCATACAAACAGTATCGCGCGCAACCGGCAGCTAAACAGCAATCTCTGGCCTCCTTGATCGCTACTGTTGATGCTCTTTTCAAAGACTATATAAATGAAGAGTGCGAGTGGCAGACTGCCACCAAATGGCTTACAGCTCTCGAGAAAAGGCCTCTTTCAGGAATTCTCCGTGAGCAATTTAAGAAGATTTCAGACCCTTCATTTATAGAGCTTTGCGGCGAACAACTTGATTTTAGCGATCCTCAGATTCTTTCCCCGGATAAACTCTCAGATACCCTACTAGCTCTCGGACGGGTCGTAGATCTAGTTACAGAGGAGATGAGAAAGAATTGGGTCTTACCACGTTCAGGTGTTCCACTTTGTCATGCAACACAGTACTTATTTGATAACTGCTTCGATGATAGTGATGGACGATTTGAGTTAACGATCGAGAGCTTCTTCAAACACCTAAGAGACCATGTTTTCTTTAAACGAGAAGAAAGTATTGCAGAGCTCGATATGCAACGCTCTACCGCAATCTATCTTGAATTCGATTCACTCTGTGAACTTATATATAAATATATAGCAGCAGTTGCTCCTCAGAATGGTGATATCTCATTGCACTTACGCGCCATTCATTCTGTTATTAACATTCGCGCTTTCATGCAGGAACAAGAACAGCGCTCTAAATTCATGGAGAATCTGAATGACTTCACTCTTGATAATGAACCTCCTTCAGTTCAACATATCATGGCAATTTTAGAGCATTTTCATCCTGAATACTGCGCCAACGATCCGAAAAAGTACTACATAGAGCTGACCTGGATATCTGACACCCCTTATTTAATATCAAAGGATAATTTTCTCCTTACTAGAAAAGATTCACCAAGTCTCGTTGAGGAATGGGAACTTTTTCCTCCAGATGGAGCTCATGCTTTAGGATCTCTTGCCGACATCAGAGATGGATTAGTAGGTGGCAAATTCGATATTTCAGTATTTGATACGGATGGGCACAAAGTATTCTGGGGAGATCTAATGCTTACTGCGATAAAAAAGATCAAAGGACCATTTTATGTATTAAGCCAAGCTGATTCCTATACCTCCATACCGAGTAAAATGGTGGAAGGAACTATGGAATCAAGAGATATCCATAGAGAAGAGGTGTTACAACCGCTTCTTAAAAAAACCAAGAGAGATAGAATCCGAAGATCACTTGGTGAAGATCTGATAGCCACAGGAGGAAAAGCTAAAGACGAAGCTTCAAAGATTAATCCAGATTACATGAGAGCAATCTCTCTCGGTGTAATCGAAGATGGGACTTTTAAACCCAATCACCTAGATATCAAAGCAGTACGAATTTAACTTATTCTGCCGATCGAGCCTATTCTATTGTTTAATTGGAGCTACATTAGCTAGTTGAATTTTTACTCCTTGGGCAAGCCCCATGATAAAGCTCATTTAAAAGGAACGCTGGGCCAAATTTGGCCTCTTCATCAGTAACTAAGCGTCTTAAACTGGGAGTTGATAGTGCTCCTAAATCCCCACCTCCTTCAACTGTTGCGGATGCTTCTCCCCTTTCTGAACCTCCAACCTGAATCCCGTCTCGCCGAAGCGAGGGCGTTACTCCTGCATTCATAAGGTTATCTCCTTTCCTTAGAGTGTAACCATCTCGGGAGATCCACACCATAACCAAACTGAATAAGCAGAAGAGATATTCTAAAATTAACAGAATTTAAATTTTTCTTTACATTAATTGTAATAGATATATTTTACCTCTGTGCTGTTCCAACCAATAGAAATAGACTGCCCAATTAGAGACAGACTCCGAGATACGGCGCTTACCCTCTTAGGGATACCCCGAAAATGGGATTCTGGATTTTCTCCTGTCATACCAGATACATTGATTGAAAATGTAATTGATCAATCCGGCGAAGGATTGGGGCCAATCTCTCTTTCATGTTCTCCACTTAGATTAATGATCTTAGCTTATAAGACAAATGCAGATAGGTTTGGTGCCATGATTATTAGTGGAGGATCCGTAACCAGATCTCTGCACTCAACTCGAGGAGATATCGCTCAAGGCTCGTTTATAGCTTCTATAGTTAATGATTGTGGTCTCGAGAAAGTCCACTTAACCTCAATAGTTACACCAAGACTCATGCTTAATCAGATGGAGTATCCAAAACTTGGATTAGCTGAACATTATTTAACGGAAAGAATCTCTCACCTAGTTCAAGAAAGAGCTTTTTATGAAAAGCCTGAGATTACTACAAATCG
>CAZTER010000424.1:0-2563 GCA_964612045.1 uncultured Bdellovibrionales bacterium | reverse complement strand
ATTCTACTTCTAGGAGGCTTAGATGATATCAACAGTTACTCTCTCTCGTTTTGTTATGAGTGAGGAAAGGAAGCACAAAGGAGCAACAGGAGAGCTGAGTGATCTGCTTTCAGCTATCTCTCTCGGAATCAAATATATCTCCTCCGCAGTTTCTTCTACCCGCTTATCTGATGCGTCAGAATATACAGGAGTAAAGAATTCTCATGGAGAAGATACTAAGATCTTGGATGAGCAAGCAGATGAGATTTTGGTTGAGATTCTTGGATCTTCAGGACATTTTGGATTAATGGTTTCTGAAGAAAGAGATACAGTTATTGGAACCTTAGCTGACTCTATTTCCTCTAAGTATGTGGTGGCATTTGATCCATTAGATGGTTCTAGTAACCTAGGGTCTAATATTCCAGTAGGCACAATCTTCACGATTTTTAGAAAGAGTGAGTTAGGTAGGGCTGCTGAAAGCACAGATTTTCTAAAGAGTGGAAGAGAGATCGTTGCAGCTGGCTATGCAATCTATGGAACCCGCACCTCCTTTGTTTATTCTAGTGGAGCTGGAGTTCATGGATTTGTCCTTGATTCTACAATAGGGGAGTTCATTCTTAGCGAGCGAGAGATAAAATCTCCAGAACGAGGCAAGGTGTATAGTATAAATGAAGGCAACTCTGCAAAATGGCCTGCCCCTGTCTCTCGTTTTGTTGCAGGATTAAAGGAGCATGATTCTTCACGTGGAACTCCATACTCCCTACGGTATGTCGGATCTTTAGTAGCAGACTTTGATCGTAATTTGCGTAATGGTGGGATATTTCTTTACCCAAGCGACACTAAGAACCCTCGTGGAAAGTTGAGACTCTTATATGAGTGCATGCCACTAGCTTTTATAGCTGAGCAAGCTGGAGCTGTCTCTTTTGATGGAGAGAAGTCTATTTTAGATATTCTCCCTAATAATATCCATGAGAGGTCACCTCTTTATATCGGTAGTTCAGGGGAGATGAGAGAGTTAATAGAAGAGTTTCGTTCTTAGTTTGTAAGTAAAATAAAAGAGTTAAATATCTGTAATTCAGTACTAAATAGCTTGCCTAGGTATCTTCTAGTAAGATTTTCTGCATAATTAGAGTAAGAATAATTGTGGGAGTCCGTGAACTATGAGCAACACGCGTTTTGCAGATTATGATAAAACGCGAGACCTATCTAGTAAGCCTTTCAAAGCGCTATGCTACGCACCATTCAATACTCTTTACTTCGATAACAACGGCAACGTTAGAGTATGTTGTCACAATGGAACATTTCCAGTTGGAAACATCCTTGAAAGTTCTATTGAAGAGATCTGGCATGGGGATAAGATCAAGAAATTACGTGATGCGATGAAAGCGTATGAGTTTGGTCCAGGATGTCAGTTTTGTGAGATGCAAACAAAAGAGACCTTCAATAATGCAGCTATGGCGCGTTTTGATCGATTAAAAGTGCCAAGCGATGAACCTGAATGGCCATCTCAATTGGAGTTCTCTATTAGCAACTCATGTAACCTTGAGTGTGTTATGTGCAGAGGCTTTTGGTCTTCTGCTATCAGAGCAAGAAGAGAGAAGTTACCACCACTTCCTAGGCATTACGGAGACCCATTTTTTGAATCTTTGTGGAAACTATTACCTAG
The DNA here is from genome assembly GCA_964612045.1 of uncultured Bdellovibrionales bacterium. Classification (GTDB taxonomy): domain Bacteria; phylum Bdellovibrionota_C; class UBA2361; order UBA2361; family UBA2361; genus CAZTER01. The sequence continues at coordinate 918 of CAZTER010000424.1, read as the reverse complement.
TCTACAAAGAATGAAGTTTCTTGGAGGAGAACCATTCTTAATTACAGAGTATTATCGCATATGGGATTACATGATTGAGCATGGATTAAGTATTCCATGTCATGTAACCACTAATGGAACTCAATATAATTCCAAGGTTGCCAAATACATTGATAAAATCCCATTTAGTTTTTCAATCTCAATGGACGGCGTAACTAAAGAAACAGTCGAATCTGTCCGTGTTAATGCTAAGTTTGAAGAAGTTCGAGCGAATGCTGCAAGATTTAGAGATTATGCGAAGCAAAGAGGAACTTCATTCTCCCTTACTTTCTGTCTTATGAGAATGAATTGGCATGAGTTCGGAGATTATTGCAAATTAGCCGATGAGTGGGAGTGTGCCGTAGGAATTAATACTGTCGTAAATCCTCCTCAGTTTGGAATATATACTCTTCCAAGAGAGGAGCTGCTTAAAGTTCTTAAGGGCATGGAGGAGCAAATCCCTGTGATGGAACGTGATCTATCAAGAAATCGTCATGTCTGGTTTGGTGAGCTAGAGCGCATAAAAGCGCGCTGCTTGTCTGGTAACCCAGGATAACTATAATCGGTCTTTGTAATATTTCTCTTTATGCAATCTTCTTTGTGGAATCTTATAGCGGAACGTTCGCTACAGATTTTAATGCTCGAACGCCATCTGGAGTTATCTGCCAGTGACGGGATGTAAAATCTCCCGCTGGATGAGGAGCGACTAATTTTTGGCCCTCAAGAATATAGAGAATTCTCTGTGCTTCTTTCTCATCTTGCACGCCAGAGGAGTCAGTAAGGTCATCAATTAAAACAGGTCTAGAATCTGATCCGGTAATAGTACTATTTGAAAGCGCCCTTAATATCCCGATCTGCTTCTTGAATGTATCTGAGACCTTCTTTGGATTATTAGGTTTT
>CAZTER010000423.1:0-2570 GCA_964612045.1 uncultured Bdellovibrionales bacterium | reverse complement strand
GATTGAGAAGATCCAAATAGTAGCAGTTGGTCAGGTTAGAAGAGCAAAGCTTTATTACCTAAGAGATCTTCGTGGTAAGGCTGCTCGTATTAAGAGCAAACTTGTCGGTGGAGTTGAAGTTCCATCAACAGGTGAAGCTGAGCAAGAAGCAGCTCAATAAAATTCAAAGCAAGTTAGACTTGCTGAATTTACAATAAAAAAGCCGGCTATATGCTGGCTTTTTTATTTTCTGTTTACAAAACGACATGCCATTGAGCTATGATATTGAAGCGCTTTTTTAATTCGTGATCATACAGAGAAACAAGCTATGGGGATCGGCAATAACGAGAAAGCAAAAGAGATAGAGGCATTGGAAGCCAAGTTAGATCTAAAAATTCCAGTATTTTATCGTGAGATATTAGCAAACTTCCCTAAAGAGATAAGAGAGCGCGCCCCCCTGGAACTAGATGATGACGAACAAGAAGTGGGCGGTTGTCTAATGATCCTGGAATCCCTCGCAATGCTAGAGGATCTAAATTTAGAATTTCGAGACCTACTAACAAACGAAGCTGAACTATCGGAATGGTTCGCAACTGGAAGTGATGGCTGCGGTAACTATTACCTCATCTCAACAAAGGGCGATGGCGACAAGATATTCTTTTTTGATCATGAAGAGGGAGAGATCTCCCCTAGATTCTCATCTGCAAAGGCATACATTGCAGAATGCTGCGATGCCCTAGATTCTGAGAGCGATCCTGAATACTAAACAGCTTCATATACTACATACAATTGAGAGCCAACCTTCCAGGCTAAAGAAATTTCTATCTAAAGAGCCTTTATTAGCTGGGTCGAACGAGTTCAGGGACTGAAGTCCCTGCTCCCAAAAAATTACTGCTTAACTTTTTAGAATACTAAGCAGCAACTCTCCACAGAAGACTTATTTAGGTAATTGAAGGTTCGCTTTTTAGATTTAAGAGGAGGCTTATTTACTGACCAATATTGAGGTCTTACTTTCTCTACTAAAATTAAGGAGCGGAGACTTTAGTCCCCGTTTTAATTAAATGCCTATACAGAGACAGTGCCTCGATAAAAGCTAGCCTAAATGCCAAGATGAGATGAAGTTCTTATCCCTTTAGATACTTCTCAATCATCAAGCGTCCAAGTCTAGAAGCTCGTGCACGCGAAGATCTTGGGTCTACTACTATAATAGATAAAGCAATCTTTGGATTGTTAGTTGGCGCGGCAGCGATGAACCAATGGTTCAATCCTTTTGGAGAATCTCCCCGTAACGTTCCTGTCTTAGCAGCTACATTTATCGCACCTAAAACTGGGCGATTCTTAAGCATGAATTCTTTTCTTGATGTACCTGTTGTAGTGGTGCTCCGCATCATATCAAGCAGAACTCTCGATGTTCCTGCCTCTACCATCTGTTGCAAGACCTCAGGTTTTGAACGGTAAAGTACTGCACCGGAAGGACCAAGCACCTTATCCACCAAAAGAGGCCGAGGCATCTTCCCATCATTAGCAATTCCGCTCATCAAGGTTGCAGCATGAATAGGACTTATCTTTACATCACCGAAACCTGCAGCTGTTCTACTTAGACCATAAGAATCATCAGGAATCTCAGCATCACTCCTTGGTAAAACGACCTCAAATCTAAGTGGCTGATTAAATCCAAAGGCTCTTGAATAGTTCTTTAGAACTCCTGTGTTCAGGTGGTTTAATGCGACTCGACCAAAGACTGCATTACATGACTTACCTAGTGCCTCACGAAGAGACATAACGTTCCTATCCCTCTTCGGATCTGGGAGATAGTTCCATCGCTCAAGGACATAAGTTCCTCCTCGGTATCGGATCATGGCATCTGGAGATACGCGACTGCGCTCAATCGCTGCTGCTGTTGTCACAACCTTAAATAACGAAGCCGCAGGAAAACCAGCATGAAGCGCTAAGTTACTGATTGAGCTAGATTTCTGAGCAAGAGCCAATACTTTCCCGGTTTCAGGCTCCATAGCTACAATAGCTACATGAGGAGCATCTGCCCTTTTAACCAGATCAGCTACAAAGCTTTGTAGCTTGGAATCCAAGGAGTAAAAGGCCATGTGTCGCTGAGAGCTTATAGAAGCATACTGGCCTTCAACTTCACTTTGAAAGTTTGGCATCGTGCTTAATACGATATCCCCAGAGCGATTTAGAAAGACCTCAACTGGCTCAATCGGTGGGGCATCACCAATCAGCGCACTAGGAACCCCGCCCCGATTGGCAACTAATTGACCTAGGGTCGCACCAGAGGCAACTCCTGCACGCTTCAATCCAGCCTTTGGAGCATTAGAACCATCAACATCAGGAGCTGCAATGGCTATGTTAGCGCCAAGCGCTACTGAGAGGAACACGGCGGTAGCGACACCCAAAGATAAGGCAGCGAAAATACATGAATATCTTAAAGCAGAGGAAAAAAACCTGCGGTCGCGCATTAGAAACCTGGTAAAAATCATTAGAGATATCCCTAATTATGACGGAGTTATCAGGGTGTGCACAACTATTCAGATGCACAGAGACCAAATAAAGCTGTTACTTAACAGGCAGAATGA
>CAZTER010000422.1:0-2576 GCA_964612045.1 uncultured Bdellovibrionales bacterium | reverse complement strand
GATGAACTGTCCGCATCACCATATGATTTATGGATATCGGCCAAGAAGTTATAGGGAACTGCCACTACGCTTCGCTGAATATGGAACGGTTTATCGTTACGAATCTTCTGGGTCTCTCTCTGGCCTCTTGCGTGTGCGTTCTATCGCACAGAATGATGCTCATATTTACTGTACATTAGATCAATTAAAGAGTGAGTTGATCAGTACTTTTCAGTTAACACTAGATTACTACCGCAAATTCAGATTTGAAGATGTAAAGGTACGTTTCTCTACTCATGATCCTGAGAAGAAGGAGAAGTATGTTGATAATCCTGAGCTTTGGAAGTTCTCCGAAAAGATCGTTCAGGAAGTTATTGATGAATTAAAGATCGATTATTTCCAAGGGCCAGGAGAGGCTGCTTTCTACGGGCCGAAGTTAGATTTCCAAGCTAAGACAGTTCTTGGAAGAGAAGAGAGTATCTCAACAACACAACTCGATTTCGCTCAGCCGATTAACTTCAATCTGACATATGTAGGTGAAGACGGTAAGGAACATCGTCCATACGTTGTACACAGAGCCCCACTTGGCGCACATGAGAGGTTTATCGCTTTCTTAATTGAGCATTTTGGCGGAGCATTCCCAACATGGATGGCTCCTGTTCAAGCTTCGATTATCGCTGTAAATGAAGAGTTTCTTCCTTATGCAAAAGAAGTTGAGGCTCTCTTAAAGGAGCAATTAGTTAGAGTTGAGGTAGACTACTCTCATGATTCTTTCAATAAGAAGATTAGAAACTCAGTTACTCGAAAGATTCCTAATATTTTAATCATTGGTGGTCGCGAGGTTGAAAACCGCGAGCTAACGATTAGACGTTACTGTGTTAAAGAGCAGGAGACCTTAACTTTGGAGCGATTCATCACACGTATGAGCGCTATGATTAAGGATCGAGTAATGGACAACTTTCCAGATGTCGTTTTGCCATAATTAGCTCGGGATAACTCCCTGTTATTTAAGACATATTCGAGTTTGAGTAAGAAAGCTCTTCTTGTTACCTTCAGAGGGTTGTAGATTCCAGGAGGTCCTGTGTCTGTTATAGCAAGTCCATCAGGTAGCAAAGATTCCTTCCTCGTATTTCCTGCCAAATCAGAGCCATCGGGTCTCGATCTAACAAAATTATTAGAGGCATTACCAACACTTGATCAAGCATTAACTCCAGGTGGAGATTTAAGAGAGAAACTTCGCTCTCTAGGATTAGTTCAATCTCCATTGTTTGGACAAAAGGTCTTAGTAACTGGAAGTGCTAGGCAAGAATATCCAAAGACCTCTGATGGAAGAACTCTTTTCGGAATAGGAGATGCTGTTGCCGAAGGGATGTTACAGAACGGAGCTAGCGTTATTCTTAATTCCTTTACAGCGAATATGTCTCAAGAGAGATTGGATGCGCTTAGATCTGGTTTATCACAGGACCAAAAGTGTGAATACCTATGTGGAGATATGTCTACATGGAGTGGTGCTCAAAAGTTAGTAAGAGATGCCTATGAGCTTTCTGGAGGTTTGGATACTCTTGTTTTAAATGCTGGAACGTTTATCGAACCATCATTTATGGAGATGACGGAAGATCACTTAGTAAGAACAATGAATCTTAACCATAAAGGTCCAATCGCCGCAATTCAGGAGTTTGTTAGGCTAAAGGGCAAGGACCAAGAAGGGCGGATAATTATAACTACATCTATTAATGCTCGCTTAGGAGAGCCAGGACATGTTGCTTATGATGCTAGCAAAGCAGCTCTTGAAGCTTCAATGAGATCAATTGTTCTTGATCTTGCTAAAGATGGCTATTCAAAGATCTTGATTAATGCGGTTGCTCCAGGATTAATTTATACCCCACTTACTCATGATCCTATTACTGCGGATCCTGCTGAGCATGCTAGATTGCAAGGCGTTATTCCGATGCAGATTGGTTGGCCAGAAGATTTAGCACAGCATTACGTCAATCTTGCTAATCCAAATTGTCGATATATAAACGGTGCTGTGATTGATGTTTCTGGCGGATTAGCTGTCAGGCAGGCAACTTAATAACTAAGTATAAATATTATTCCTTGGTCTCAGTTTCATCTGAGTGTGGAGTAGCTGAAGAAGATCCACCAAGTAGATTCTTGTAACGGTCGCCACCTCCATGTTGCCAATCTTTAACTGAATTTACGTCTGTTAGTGTGCCAGTTGGCCCAGGAGGTAATGGGGGTAAAGAGCTAGTTCTTAAAGCATCTTTGAAGGTTGTATCTCTGCCGGTTGTTGGTGTGTTTCTCATGGTCATGATGATATTTGATCGTTGGATTTAATCAAGAAGATTTACTAAAGTGCAGTTAAATAGGTTGGTTATGGACGTAAAGAGAAGATTTTAAAAAGAAACCTCGGAGCTTATGGTTAACTTAAGAAAGATAGATCCGAAATTAGTGGATCCCTCTGGAAGAGGAGAGGTTGAATCTAAATTCTTTTCTATTTATCTTCCCTTAATAAGAGCATCCTCTTCTAAGTTTATTACTGTAGGAGTCTCTGAGACATATTCAGGAGATCCATTTGGTCTATTGACTATGCTTAA
>CAZTER010000421.1:0-2577 GCA_964612045.1 uncultured Bdellovibrionales bacterium | reverse complement strand
TGTTTCCAGGTAGTAGTATCGAAGGTATAAAGGTTCAAGGAGATGATTAGATATGAGTAAAAATAAAGGCTTTGGTGGCGTACCCCCAAACATGCAGGCACTTATGCGTCAGGCTCAGAAGATGCAGGAAGATCTAGCAAAAGCTCAGGCTGAGTCAGAAACATTTTCTTCGGAAGGAAGTGCTGGTGGTGGAGTCGTTAAGGTAATTGCTAATGGAAAAGATGAGATAATCTCAGTTTTTATAAGTCCAGAAGTTATCGATCCTAAAGATCCAGATACATTACAAGAGCTAGTTAAGGCTGCTACAAATAATGCTTTGCAGCAGGTTAGGGATAATAGAAAGAAGACCCTTGGTAATGTTACCGGTGGTTTAAATATTCCTGGATTATTCTAGGCTAACAGATGATTGCACTACCCTCTGCGATGCAGAGATTAATAAGGGAGCTAACAAAACTTCCATCTATCGGAGAGAAGAGTGCGACACGTTTAGCGTATCATTTAGTAAGCACAGATCGACCTCTATCTAAATCTTTAAGTGAAGCTCTAGCAGCAGCATCTGGGGAAGTTTCTCTTTGTGAGAACTGTTTCTTCCTATCAGATTCGCCGGTCTGTTCAATCTGCTCTAACACTAATCGTGATCGCTCCTTAGTCTGTGTTGTTGAAAAACCGATGGATCTTGTAGCCATTGAGAGAGTTGGAGAGTTTAAGGGATCGTATCATGTATTACATGGTCTATGGGCGCCACTTCGAGGCCTAGGTCCAGAGAGCATGAAGTTGAGTGAGCTAGTTAATCGTGTAAAGAGCGGTGATGTTAAAGAGGTTATCCTTGCCACTAGCTCAACAGTTGAAGGTGATGCTACTGCGCTTTATGTAGCTAGAATTTTAAATGATCTTTCCTGTAAGTGTTCCCGTTTGGCTCAAGGAATTCCAAAAGGTGGAGAGCTTGAGTATGCAGACGATGTGACCCTCTCTCGAGCATTAGCTGGACGCAGCATCCTTCAGGGATAGCCTACTTATAGAGACAAGATTAATCACTATAATTGGTTTGTTTAGCTTATTTCGTTAAGTTAGTCTTACGAGGATCTGCTCAGATTAAGGGGCCATTCTTATGTTAGCTGAAGTAGCAAGAAGTACGAGCGTTGTAACTCCGATTAAATCGGTAAAAGATATAAGCTGCCCTGATAGGTTGTCAGCTGATGATCTTCACGGTGCTATCTCAAGATCCCGAGAGGGAAAAAGTGTAGCAGTATGGTCGAATCCGGAGCTACTTTTCCTCGGCTCTGTCAGCCCAAGTGCGGTTGTTGAGATCAACAGAGAGTTAGCTAGCCAGGGAAGAGCTTCTTTTCCTTTTTCAAAAGAGGCTGTAAGGCGTGAGATTGTAGGGCTAGCAGAAAATCTCCTATTAACTATCGATAACTCATTAATTCTAGGTCGACTCGATATAGGAGTACTTAATAGTAAGATTAAATCTCTTAACGATATCTTAGTTCTTAAGGCTGAACCGTGTACTACGTTTATTGATCCTATCTTAAATGAGAAGGATCTTGCTCGTACTGCATATTTCATTAAATCAAAAGCTCTCGATATTTTAAGAGAGATGGATAGAGGTGCTGCTGTAAGAGAGCTACCAAGTATTGATATTGCAGATTCATTTAAAGAGCATCTGCATAAATTACTTGGATCTAGAATGAAGGGAGCTTTTGTTTATGGATCAAGTATCTCTGGTGCTGGAAAAGATCTTGATCTCTATGTTGTTGTTGATGATATTGATCCCGATCTTTATCAATCCTTAAATGGTGCTGGAAAAGATGGTTCAGCTCTGCCTTGCCCTGTTGGAATAGTTTTAATTCCTCAGAAAGATCTGGTTCTTTTACGTAAACATTCATTGTTGGGTGTTGAGACAGGATCCGAAGTTAGGCAGGTAAGCGGGCTGACAGAAGGAAAGTTACGTTTGCCAGTTCTTGGAGATGAAGCAATTATAAACTCGGATCTAGCAAAAGCAGGGAAGGAGTTACGCTCTCTTCGAGGTGCTATTCTTGATCAAGATAGACGTAACAAACTGATTCAAAATCCGGAACAGAGCAAGGATTTATTGAGCTATATACTCAAGTGTGAGCTATGGATTGCGCGTGCTCTTGCTCAAGCGAGTGAGGGAAAGCGGATTGATAAGTCGGCTATGCTGGCTCGTGATGCATATGAGTATACGGGCAGCAGAGAGCTTCCAAAGGATTCAGGAGCAGTCCTGAGTATGTTAGTCAGGGCGAATGTCGCTACAGAGGCTAGAATCGCTGATTTCGCGGTTAAGCATAACTTAGCCAACCTTTCTAAAGGATGGATAACCTCATTAAAGCCATTCAGGTATACTTGAAATCCACTATAACCGCTTCTTGAATGAGTATCGTAAGATCTGTAGAATGGGGGTATTCCCGGGTAGCTCAGTCGGTAGAGCAGGTGGCTGTTAACCACCTTGTCGGGGGTTCAAGTCCCTCCCCGGGAGACTTTGTCCCGATTGAGATCTGTTTCTTAATTCTACTGGCTTCTTATTAATCTACTGATCAGTAGATTAAATTGATCAGT
>CAZTER010000420.1:0-2581 GCA_964612045.1 uncultured Bdellovibrionales bacterium | reverse complement strand
AATTGCTCCTGAGCCAGAGATGTTAGAGGAGTTTGTTGAGAAATTTGGTGGCGATTCGGTAAAAGGGATAAAATCTAAGCGATATAAGAGCGAAGTCGAGTTAGTTAAGTCTCTTGAGAAGAGGAGTTCAGCCAAAGTTGTAATGGCTCCGGCCGGTGTTCATCTTGATGATGTTCTTGCGAGTCTAGAGGGATCACTGCCCTGGCTGCATTAATCCTAACTGACAATACTCTATCAACTGATATTTGTGCTTCTAGTTAGATTTTCCTAAGGCCTAAGTTTATTTAGGCCGCAAAAGTTTTATCCTTCGTCTGGTGTTCTAATCCCTAATTAGTAATAGCTTTGCAATTAGCTCCTCTTTTTTATACTCTTTTGCAGGCTCCGGTCTTTGTTTGAGAATAGGAATTTCTTAATGAGTAAAGTTGGAAAGATATCTGGGTTTCCTGAATGGTCACCTGAGGTCAAGTTAGCAGAGCAACGAATCGTTGATAATATTAGATTAATCTATGAAAAATATGGCTTTGTTCCGCTTGAAACTAGAGCAGTAGAGCCTTTAAGTGTTTTAGGCGCAAAAGGGATAGTTGATAAAGAGCTATTTGCGGTTAAACGTTTAAAAAGTGAGGGAGATGAAGAGGCAGAGCTTGGTTTGCATTTCGATCTCTCAGTTCCATTCGCTCGATATGTTGCGCAGAATATCGGCGAGCTAACCTTTCCATTTAAGCGTTACCAATGTCAGAAGGTTTGGCGAGGAGAGCGTCCTCAGAAAGGTCGTGCCAGAGAATTTTATCAATTTGATATCGATACAGTTACCTATGATGAATTGCCATTAGCTTGTGATGCCGAGGTTCTTGAGGCTTATATAGAGGCTCTATCTTCAACAGGAGTTGGCGATTTTGTTGTAAAAGTTAATAGCCGTAAGATTCTATTGGGATTTTTCGAAGCAACAGGACTTAATTCTACTCAACAAAATGCTTCTCGAATCGCAGTTGATAAGATTCTTAAGATTGGTGAGGAAGGAGTTCGCACTGAACTCTCTAAGATAGAAGAGATTAGCGCAGAGCAGGTAACCTCAATCGTTGATTTCGTTCGAAATAGATTTGCAGCTGATAGTTTCTCTGAAAGAATGACATCTATTCAGGTAGATAATCCCACATTTAATTTGGGAGTTCAGGAGTTAAAAACGCTTTTTGCTCTTTTGAGTAAGGAAGCACTAGGACGTTTGGAAGTTGATCTAAGTTTAGCGCGCGGACTTGATTATTATACTGGTGTGATATTTGAAACATTCGTAGTTGGTTATGAGTCTTTTGGCTCTGTAGGAAGCGGAGGTCGATATGATGATCTCGTAAGTAGCTTCTCAAATAGGAAATTACCAGGAGTTGGAATTTCAATTGGATTGACTAGGGTAGTAGAGTTACTAAGCACATCAGGAAAGCTAACTTTAAAGAAAGGAGTTACAGAAGTCTTAGTTACTGTACTTGATGAAGCAGAACGGCCTTGGTGTAATGAGGTAGCGCGGAAGTTTAGAAATTGTGGTGTTGCTGTTGAGGTCTATCCAAAATCTCCGAAGCTAGGAAAGCAGATCGACTATGCTGATGCTAAAGGAGCTCGATATGTAGTTTTTGCGAAAAATCAGGAAAGCCCTATAGAGATAAAAGATCTTGTTACCAAAGAGCAGAAGGTTGTAACTGATCTTAAAGCATGGTCAGAGAGTAGAGAGCGATGAATCAGCAGCTCTTCGTTAGAACATCAGGAAAAGGGCTCTATGAGTTTACTCCTGAAGTCGAGCAGGTAATTTCTGCAGCTCGGATAGATAACGGTCTTTGTGTGGTGTTTTTGCAACACACTTCTGCCGGTTTGATCATTCAAGAAAATGCTGACCCATCAGCGAAGCGAGATCTTGAGGTCTGGTTGGAAAAGCATGTTCCAGAAGGTGCAAATTACTATACTCATACAGCAGAAGGCCCTGATGATATGCCTTCGCATATTAGAAGTGTGTTGACTGGAATATCCCTTAGTATTCCTATTGTGAATGGAAGATTAGCACTTGGTACTTGGCAGGGGATTTATCTCTGGGAGCATAGAAGTTCTGCTCACAGGAGATCGGTTATAGTGCATATCGCCGCTGACATGTATTAGTTCGCTCTTGCTCTCTCTTTATTCTATATCCTCATCACTGAGAGGATTAGTTGTTAAGCCCAAAGTAAAGATAGAAGAAAGCAGAACTTTATCAGCTATTTTTAAATATGATTCTTTAGGGATCTGATTTAGCGAGTCTCGATCGAAGGAGAGGATATCAACCGCTCCTATAGAGTTATTTATTTCAATTGTTGATCGTTTTGAGATCAAGATCATAGTTATCGCTGAGTTACTTAAGTTTATAACTGTTTCAACTACGATCTCATGGTTCGCTACGATTACTAAGTCACCCCGTAAATTGAGTTGCGTAATATTTGTAGATCCACCTAGATAAATGACCTTTGTTTCATAGGAAGGAGACATCTCAGATAGATCGAGATCGTTAGTATATAGAAGGTATGAATTGTCGGTGAGATTTAGACTTGTACATGTTTCGCTGTCGTTA
>CAZTER010000419.1:0-2584 GCA_964612045.1 uncultured Bdellovibrionales bacterium | reverse complement strand
TAAGCTGCCTTGCCTCAATAGGAATATTCGCTTCAATAGAAAATCTTCCTTCAGAATCAGTCAAGCTATAATCGCCTGTTTGCTCAAGAGTAACAGTAGCCCCCTGAACTGGTTTCTGCTCGGTTGTTGAAACTCGTCCTTCCAACATTCGAGTATCTCCCGTGCCAGTTCCTACAGACCCTCCTCCACATCCATTTATAAGCAACAATATTATCAACTTTAATAATAGACTGATAATTCTCATTATTCCTCTTCGTTTTCTACTTTTGTCCCAGAAGGAGTTTTGCTCTGAGATGGTTTTTCTGTAAAACTAAAAGCACATATAGCTGCTCTATATCCGCCTTTTTCGCCTTTAAGATCTGGATTAAGATCTAGATCGTGACTTGATAAAAAATCTCTAGCTTCTTGATGAAAAATCTTGCCACGCTCTAAAAACCAATGCCGTATAGTTGCAAGACTCTCCTCTGAAATATTGTCATATTCTGTATGAATATGAAGATTCTTAAGACTATTAGATTCTTTTACATTGGCTTCAACAGCTAAGATCAAATCTTCTGAATCTTTTGCAACCAACGAGAATGCCTCTATTTCATCTCCAGAGATCTGAAGTGAGCGAGAAATTAACTTAATCTTACTTCCTATACGCTCGACTACTCCGCTACGCTCTAGTTCAGCAAGAATAGTATATGGATTTAGATTTTTACTGACTGAATTAACCAAATCGACAAATTCACTATCTTTTCCTTCAACATTCAAAGAACGAGGGCGTCCTTTAGAGCTAAATCGACGATCTCCCTGCCATTGTCCTATGACTCGAGTTAAAAGGTCAGAACCGTATCTAGTTTCATCAGTACGCTTAAAAAGACGATCAACATCTCTTCGATGGATACCAGTCATGACTGATAATTTACTAACATTGACAGATTCATTTTCGGCTTCTAAAGAAGTTGCGGCTAAATCTAAATAAACTTGTTTAATTGCCTCTTCTAGATCTTGGATTTTCACCGAATGAGACAAACAAAATCGCACTACTGGACGTAACAGTCGAGTTATACATGATATTATGGCTTTTCTCGACTTCATATAAGGATGTGCAAATATCCCACTATTATTAAATAGCAAGCGCCAACAGTCAAATACGTATTCATCGCCTTAAACATAAGAAAACAAATAAGGCTTAACTCCTATAGCCTTAGGCAACTAGGACAAGAAGGAGACTAATCTCGAATAAAAAGGTGATATACGAACTAAAAAATCGTTAAATTTTGTTGGGTTGCACCAATTTGCCATCAAATGGATACAAAACAATCTTATTCGCCATAACTTATGCAAGATCAAAAGGAATCACATGGTCACATATAAACAATCTCCAAGTTGCAGAGAATGCCAACTTGCAGTCTTAAGCTTACCGAAAACTCATATTCAACGTGATTCTGGAGAGTTACCAGATATTCACCGAATCTCTACCATACCTACGATCGCTATCGGGGCTCAGATGAAACCGGAAATCGCGCACGTTGATTGGCTAACACGAAAGGCGCCTGTTGATATAAGCAGACTTAAATTACCTAAGAAGGAAGATATTTCTGCATCTTTATGGATGCCTCAAGCAAGCATGAGTGATGCTCGTGATTACATCTCCTACGAATGTCACGACATTAGAATTGGGATGGTTTGTCCTCACTCAGGTCAGTTGCTGATAATGTATTGCGAAAGAGTTGAACCACATAAAAATCCAGAATCTCTGAGAACAGAACTAGCGCCGATAGATTCATCTATTGAAACCGCTCCGATTAATGGATTTTATTGGCCAATTGGTGGCAGAAGAATGTGTCCTAAGCCAGGAACTCCATTAGATGGAAAGTTCTCTATTTATCATTCAGCACTCTTAAAGGCCAATCAAGAAGCAAATATCGAAACGCAAAACGTTCTAGGTATCTATGATTTAGGAATTGGAAAAACTGAGTTTCCAAGAGATATGAGATATTTATCTCATTCTATATTTCAAGAAGAGAGCTTTGCAACGATAAGAGATGTTCATATGCCAAATGCTCAAAGAACAGTAAATTACAATCTTATTATCTTAGTTGATAAGCTCGACCTTCGAGGAGATAAGTCTGTAAAAGATTTTAAATTTCTTACAGAAGGAGATCTACAATCCTCCTCTGTAAAGGCAAAATTTAGCCTATATGAACAAAGCTTTTTACACGCAATCTTTGAAGGATGGGAAACTTTTAAAGGATTTCGTCCATCTCAACGCTAGCAACAAAACTACAGAAGAGCAGCACTCAATGCTTCATCAAAACGCTCGATATATTGCTCTATAGGAAGAGTAGTTCCACCACCTCTCTTATTAGAACCAGCATTCCATCTTCCTCCCATTACTGGGTCTAACTCCTGCAAAGGAAGATTAAATAGAGTGAATCCATCTGGAGCTGCATTTCCCAGCCTTAATCGAACATTCTTTATATTAGGATCTTTTGTCTTCTCATGAGTAAGTATGACAACGGCTTCTGGTAAAAGTGCTGGAAGAAACTCATTCCTCATTTTTTCGTTTAATTCAACTACTGCTAATTTTTTACCG
>CAZTER010000418.1:0-2597 GCA_964612045.1 uncultured Bdellovibrionales bacterium | reverse complement strand
TCGGGAAACTCCTTGAGAAGAGACTTGAAGCTATTACTTCTGGCGAAGGCATCGATTGGGGATTTGCTGAGATGCTGGCATTCGGCACACTTCTATTTGAAGGTGTAACAGTTAGAGTTAGCGGCCAAGATTGTGGTCGAGGAACTTTCAGCCAGAGACACGCAGTTCTTAGCTCTAGCGATGGAACAAAACAGATGCCGATCTCTCAATTAGAGAAATTCGGAAATGGAGCTCACATAGAGATTATTAACAGCTCTCTATCAGAGACCGGCGTACTGGGCTACGAGTTTGGCTATTCAGCAACTAATGACAAAGCTTTAGTATGCTGGGAAGCTCAGTTTGGAGACTTTGCTAATGGTGGTCAGGTAATTATAGATCAGTTTATTGCAGCATCAGAGGCTAAATGGGGTCAGAGGTCTGGAGTTGTCTTGCTATTACCTCACGGAATGGAAGGACAGGGACCAGAACACTCCAGCGCAAGACTTGAAAGATTTTTACAGCTCTGCGCCGAAGGAAATATGACTGTTTGTTATCCAACAACAGCAGCTCAACATTTTCATATGCTAAGACGCCATGGTCTATCAAATATAAAGCGTCCACTTGTTGTTATGACACCTAAGAGTTTACTACGCTTGCCAGCAGCAACCTCAAAGAGAGCTGAGCTAACTGAAGGGACTTTTAGGCCGGTCTTGGTTGATAAGTTCATCAAGAAGGGGAGCAAAGCACCAGTCGTTTGTTGTAGTGGTAAAGTCTACTATGACATTGCTAATGAATTAGATAAGCGTAGCGAGCGTTCTGTAAAGGTACTTAGAATTGAACAGCTATATCCATTCCCAGAACGTGCCTTAATAGAGGTTTTATCTGACGACATCACCGGAGATATTATTTGGGTTCAAGAGGAACCAAAAAATATGGGAGCATGGAGTTATGTTGAGCCAGTACTACGTCGCTTAACAAAAAACGAGATTATTTATTGTGGAAGACAAGAATCTGCTAGCCCAGCAACTGGATCTGGCAAGCACTCAGCTAAAGAGTTACGTGGATTCCTAGATCAACTAGTATCGTTGGTTAATAAAGGATAATGCTCTCGATCTTCTTCGATCTCGAAACGTCAGACCGCGAAGTAGTGGGGCAGATCCTTAACTTTTCGTTTATTGTATGTGATAGCTCTTGGAATATTATTAATGAGCTATCAGGCGAGATTAAAGCGACTCGATTACAGATTCCAAGTCCTGGCGCTATCTTGGCAAATAGAATCGACTTAATTAAGCATCAAAAAACTGCACCTCTAAGTGAGGCAGAAGCAGCTCAAAAAATCGCCAAGTTTCTTGAAGAGGTGGCGAATAGCAGTCAAGAGAAAGTTGCTATGATCGGATTTAACTCATTTAAATTCGATATTCCATACCTTCGAACAGTTCTTATTCGCAACGGGATATCGCCCTATATAGCAACTCAAAAGATCATTCATCGAGATCTTCTCTGTGTAGCTCAAAAACTAGCTGCAACAGCACCAGATTTTATCCGTGGAAAGAAGATAAGGGTAAAAGGGGATGAACAGATAGAGAAACTCTCTCTAAAATTAGAGCATCTCTGTAATGCATTTGGTCTTCTAGAGGGCAAACAGTTACACGAATCTCGTAGTGACGTACTCATAACGATAGAACTTGCTAAGGCCATCAAAGAACGTTTTGGTGTAGATGTCAGAACATATGAAGCATACGAAGGAACTTTCGCTCATAGATCTAGCAGAAGCGCAGAGGTCTTTGTCGCACTAGAGCCGGAATATGACCTATCTAAGGGCAAGATCTCACGAGAAGTTCCGATCTCATTACTAGATTGCGATAGACGTTACGCTTTATGGATAAATCTTGAAAAATATATAGCAGGCAAAGGGAATAGTTCAATTGAGTTCTATAAGTTTGCTGGATCTGGATTGGTTTTCAAAGATCAAAACAGATCTACAGACAGTGCGCTGATCGAACAAGCAAAAAAAGCTCAGGCCGAATTCAAGTCACTAACTCTTCAGAATTTCTTCTCTGCTTCAACATGCGATATCGAGTACGATATCTATAGATTAGATTTCGACTGTCTAAATGCACTAAATAAAGCCCTCTGGTTTCAAGATAGACGAGAGCTAGACTCTCTAAAAAATAGAGACCTAGTAGCGCTTTTTGTAAGATCTCTCTTAGCAAAACAAGAAAATCTAGACACCCGTGCTCAAGAGTTATTAAGACAATATGCACTATACAGATATGGAGGAAAGATGATCGCATCTAAACAGAACGATCCTAAGACTCCAGAAAAAACTAGGCACCATCCCACACTCAGAGAGCTTATTTCAGATCTGGAAACTTCTCTTGCAGAAGCTAACGAAGAAGATCGATCCTTGCTACTTAGCCTTAAGAAATTTATCGAGCAAAGCGATATCATGCGACTTGCCGGCCAAGAGCTGTTAGGGGGCTCAGGTCAAGTTGAATTGACACTATAATATCAAACCCGAACTAGTTTTATATGTAATCCTCTTAAGAGATTCTCAGACGCTACGATCAGACTACCTTCAAGGGTCAATCATATTAAATCAATGAAAACAATAAGTT
>CAZTER010000417.1:0-2619 GCA_964612045.1 uncultured Bdellovibrionales bacterium | reverse complement strand
ACTATTGAAGATTGGGGCAGGCTCAACTATATCGACGGATGTACTGATAGTATGTTGATTTCTCCTCCTCGCAGAGGAGACCCTTGTTTTAATTCCCTATATTTCCCTGCTGGTACTATACAGACATCTCATACTCATCCTTCTATAAGGACTGGTCTAGTCTTATCTGGGAGAGGTGTCTGTAAGACGCCAACAGGCGATCACGAGCTTTTACCTGGACACATTTTTTTCTTGCCGCCGGAAACCTGGCATTCCTTTCATACTGAGGGAGATCGAAATAGCAAGTTAGAGTCTGTCCTAACTGTGATAGCTTTTCATCCAGATTCTGACGTTGGCCCAACTGATGAAGATCATGCGATGATAAATCGAACATATTTTAAATTTGAACATAGACTTAAATCATTTGAACGAAGAGTTAGATAAATTATTTATTATTCATGAATATTTTAAATGAATCTTTAGTAACGAGAGATCTTAGTGAGCTTAATGTTCCTAAGATAGAATGGAAACTTAGTGCCACTGCAGAGAAGAGAACTCGTTCCGTAGTTGATTTGAAGTTTTTTCTCGAAAGGCTTAGAGCAACAGACGTTTGTGAGACTAGAAATTTAGGGATTGCGGGGAGTGTTATTTTTCTTCCATATGGGTGTTCCTTGCTCGCAAATTATAGAGGAATTGTATCGCAGAGCCTGAGAGAATTTAATTTTCAAGAGTATGACTATCCGATAGTTGCCTCCTCCGAGATATTCTCTGAGGCTGGCAAAGTTTTAAATCTTAGGAAGAGATTGCTGCATTGTGGTGATATGGATGATTTTGAGGCTAAATCACCAAGAGCAACTTTAATTCCAACTGGAGAGGCAATAATTTATACTCATTGGAAAACTTTGGTAAAAAGCTACAGGTCTTTGCCCTTAAGAATATTTCAACATACAAAGTACATTCGACCACAAAGCAAGCAGAATCAAAATGCCGAGTCTATCTTTAAACCAGTCGAAAATTCTGATGTATTTGAATATCATGCAGCATTTCGTTCTTTCGATGATTGCTCTCATAATTATGATGCACTTCTTAATCTAAATTCTCATTTGATGAATAAATTTCATCTGCCAGTTTTAAGATCCAGAAGACCGCTTTGGACAAATAGAAGTGAGGTTTCTCTTCGAACAACAACTGATGATGTCGTTTTTTCGACTGGAAAAACATTGCAGGTATCCTGTTTATATCTCCAATCTAATCTATTTTCAGCTCATTTTAATATTAACTATGTAGATGAGTCTGGTAAGAAGAACTTAACTCATCATATTGCTGGAGCTGTATCTAGGAGACTCTTATTATCACATCTTTTCATCGGCCTTAGAGCTGACGGAACTTTTCTTATACATCCAGACCTAGCTGCTACTCATGTTAAATTGTTTTATATAGGAACAGAGGAGCAAAAAAAACAGGTAGATTTATTAACTGCTCAAATTAAAGAATTAGGAATGCGAATAAATGTTGAATCTTTGCCAAATGGAGATAATTTAAAGCAATTGTTAGCTAATTCTAAATCAAATGGAACTCCCGTTACTCTTGTTGTTCAAGCAAAGAGACACACTAATGATAAAAATAAATTAATTCTTTATAGAAATGATACGCAGGAAGAAAGTGTTGCTTTCTCAGATTCAATTGATCCTGAGATAGCAATTGATTGTTTGAGAATAGTAGACGCAACTGGCGCTGCTTTTACAGGCAGAGCAAGAGATGTTTTGGAACAACAAGTAGTAAAGGTATCTAGTCTTGATGAAGCAAAAGAAGTTTTGAAATTAGGAAAGATTGCTGATGTGCCATTAAGAGAGTGTAAAGAAGACGTTTTAGTAGTTGCGTCG
This sequence comes from uncultured Bdellovibrionales bacterium, assembly GCA_964612045.1. Taxonomy (GTDB): domain Bacteria; phylum Bdellovibrionota_C; class UBA2361; order UBA2361; family UBA2361; genus CAZTER01. The sequence continues at coordinate 757 of CAZTER010000417.1, read as the reverse complement.
TGGAAACTTGGAGAAGTTTTAGGCTTTTATGATGAAGAGGTAGGTAGTAACTCTAATCTTTTGGATAGACCTATTACACGAGCCTATATTTCTAGGCGTATATGAAGAATTATTTTATATTAAATAATGCAGATATTTTAACCGCAGTTGATAGGTTTTGTAGTTATTATAAAGAGATGAATTTGTTAGCAGATTCAGGTCGAATTCAGAGCTCATTAGATCGTGGAGCTTTTGTGCGCCCTCAGGATGTTTTAAATGAGGCAGCATGGGATTTGTTAGGCCAAAAGCGCAACAGTCTTTCTTATGCTTATGGACCAGAGGCAGGAGAAGATTATATTCGTGAGCTCATAGCAAGGGTTGAAAATGCAAAATGGAATACAAAATATTCTTCAGAAAATATTTTAATTACAGCTGGCGCATGGTCGGGTGTTAATCTTGTAATTGAAGAAGCCTGTGGTTTTCGCCAAGGAATTTGTAGAAATCCAAAAATAGCAGTAATAGGGCCAACTCACCTACAATTATTTCATAGAGCCATTAATATTTTAGGAGTTGAGGTTTCAAGCTATAATTTTTGCATGGCAAGCCGACCTCATCTTCCTCTTGCGATTTCAGACTTTGACGAAGTTTTTAGCTCTCAACCAGCGATGTTGTTTGTAACTAATCCTACAAATCCAGATGGACTTTACTATAGTGCGGAGCTTATTGAAGAGCTTATTATGGCTTGTGAAAAGCGTGGAATTTATCTTGTTTTAGATGA
>CAZTER010000416.1:0-2619 GCA_964612045.1 uncultured Bdellovibrionales bacterium | reverse complement strand
AAAACGCCAGGCTAATTTTTTTTTTTTTTTTTTAAATCAGGTTTATCAAAAATCAGAGTGGGCGACTCATTTAAAGTATCTTATTCCTTACCTAGCACGATTTGTTTCAACAGAGGTGAAGTCGGAGATAATCGAGAAATTAACTACTGATATAGAGCTTCTTGGGAAACGCTCTAAGATTAGGCGCAGTGCTGAGCATCTCTTAGAAGGATTTTTAAATGGAGTAAGAAATACAGAGGAGCTATCTGTTCTAATTGCACGTAAGAATAGATTCCAGCGCTTGGCAGATCGTGGAGTTTCAGAGCGTGTAAAAGCTCAACTCTGTATTGCTACAATTGGACCACAACTTAGAACGATCCTGTTTCCAACATTAATAACACCACATGCTACGCCAAAGCTTGTAACTCAGAGACTTGAAGAGATTCGAAATGTATTGAAAACAGCGAAAGAGATATTAGCTCCATATCGAAAACAGTTTGGAGATTGTTGGTCTTTTAAACAGTATTCTGAATGGATCTCTCATAATAGTCGGTATTTGGAGTATGCCTGCACAGATATTCTAAATCATCCAAGAAAAAGGAGAGCAAGAGTTGAGTTGGTCAATTTTATGCTCACTAAATTAAGAACTGAAAACAAGGCTGCAATTCTTTTGGCGATGCCAAATGGCGGGAAGAAGTTAGATCCGCGTCAGTTACCTTGGGATGTTAAAAAAGTTAGAGCTATGGCTCATGTGTTAAAAAAGATTCCGGAAAGAGAGTTGCATCTTACAAGAAGAATTTTTCGTATTTGTTTATTTACCTCCGAAGGTTATTGGGGATGGGCAGACTCTTCTTCTGTGCGCCTTGAGCAGACTGTATTTAGCTCTCCAAAAGAGTTGGGTGTGAATAGACATCGAAGAAATTTAGAAGGGACTCTTTTCCATGAGCTTGGGCATGTGATGCCTTACTATTCTAATGTAGAGAGTGAGGTCGGTCCATCAGCATTAACCTGGTCCATTCACAGTGCGAGTGGTAGAAATTTTCTTTTTGATTCTTATTTAAAATTTCATGGATGGCTTCAGGTCCCGAAAAGTGAGTTTAAGTTGGCTGAAGGCGCAGCCGGTTCAGGAAGAAGATATGTGGAGATTCGAGGAAAGGAGTTTCCAGTTGATACACCAGTAATTTTGAATGGAAACTTGGTATCTATATCCGTATCTTCAAATGGAGTTAAAGGAGCTGCTGGCGAGAGTTCTGTCTTTATTAGAAATGCTGGAGCGAGAATCCCTGGCTCAATTGAGGAGATATATAATCCATTCGAGGAGTGGTCTGAGGGCTTTCGATCTTACATGCAAACGCCCCTTGAGCTTGCTAGGTACTCTCCTCATTTGGCGTATTATTTTGAGCTAATTTTTAGAGCTTATGATGGTTTGCCAATTTCAGGATTAGGTGGAGGATCAGAGATTCTTCGAGGACAAGCTGATGATTTCTTTATTAATTTTGTTAGAAAGAGAGCCATCGAGGTGATGAAAGAGTCACTTATTGTAACTGAATTGCCTAAACTAATTTCTTGAGCATGTATTGATAATACGGAGCAATTGTTGAATAAATTGCTCAACTATAATTAAGAGGATATAATATTGTCCCTCGATCTTTTAATTTTTATCCCTTGGATATTTTATGAGTAATTCAGCTGTTTTATCGATCAAAGATCTCCGCGCAAATATTGAAGGGAGAGAGATTTTAAAAGGGGTAAATCTAACAGTAAATCCGGGAGAGGTTCATGCAATCATGGGCCCAAACGGAAGTGGCAAATCTACTTTGGCAAAGGTGTTGGCCGGACATCCTTCTTATGAAGTTACTGGTGGATCCGTTGAGATGGACGGTAGAGATCTCCTTTCTCAGGAACCAGATGAGAGATCTAAGTCGGGACTCTTCTTGGCTTTTCAATATCCACATGAGATCCCAGGTGTCTCCATCCTTAATTTCTTGCGTACTGCATTAAACGCAAGATTAGAGAAAGATATGCCAGTTCTTGAATTTAGAAAGTTTCTCTACTCAAAGATGGAGATGCTTGGAATGGATAAGGCATTTGCTACTCGTTTTGTTAATGATGGTTTTAGCGGTGGAGAGAAGAAGCGATGCGAGATCTTGCAGATGGCTATATTGAAGCCGAAGTTAGCCGTTTTGGATGAAACTGATTCTGGATTGGATATCGACGCATTGAGAATCGTATCTAACGGAGTAAATAAGATAAAAGATGAGGCTGATCCAAAGCCTGGAGTCGTTGTTATTACTCACTACAATCGTATTCTCGACTATCTTAAACCAGACTTTGTTCATGTCTTCGCTGATGGTCATATCGTAAAGAGTGGTTCTGGCAGCTTAGCTCAAGAATTAGAGGAGCGTGGGTATGATTGGATTACGACAAATAGCTCCAGTCAGGAGAAAGCCGCGAGTTGTTCAATATAAGAGTGGTCGTTAGGGATAAGATTTCGGAGTATTTACTATGACCATTCAAGGTTCCACTGATTCTTCAAATATCGGACAGATTCCAGAGCTTCAAAAGCTTCGGGTTGAGGCTGCTTCAAGATTAAAGAGTTTGAAGTTCCCAGATAGTAGGGATGAAATGTGGAGATATACT
>CAZTER010000415.1:0-2621 GCA_964612045.1 uncultured Bdellovibrionales bacterium | reverse complement strand
AGAGCTTTAAGTTATTAGTTCAATTTATGGACACAAATGCTGAGTATCATCCGATGATACTTGGATCTGAATATCAAAGAATTGCGTTTTATGATCATCCTCATGTTGAAGGGAAAGTAAGACAGTGGGTTAACGGGCATGGAGTTGTCCCTCTATTTGTTTTTCCTACTAATGAAGAGAGTCCTACTGGAAGAAGATTTATTTTTGGGCTTCGTCCTCATAATAGGATTGCAGGAGCGGTGAGATCTGAGGAAGGTATAGGGCAAGCTAGACAAGATTACCAGTCTCTCAGAGATATAAGTAAACTTACTCATGAGCTTGATAGAGTTGTTCAGGATGAATTTCACCACGTGTTCGGTCTTGATGCTCCTGTTAAACGTGAAGAAGTAAGTTTTGTTCTCTTACCGAATGGAGAGTTTGAGAGAGCTTCAGACCTTCTAAAAAGTAAAGAGAACAGAAGGACTGAGTTAAGTATATTTGATGGTCGTTGGGATGGAAGATTGCTTGCCAGAAAGATCATTATGGAAGCAGCAGCACGTCGCGCTTCTGATATTCAGTTAAATCCAGTCGGTTGCGACTTAAAAACTGAGAAATGGCTTTATGCTGTCTCATGTGAAGTCGATGGAAAGCTAGTCGAGTTAGATATTGCGCTTGATGGCGATGCCTTTAAGAAGGTAGTCGGAGCTCTTCAGAGAATGTCTTCATCGACAGATAATAAAGCTATCGATAATCCATTAGTTGGATTTGATGGTCAGGTAGCTTTAAAGCCAGGAAATCCAGGAATAATATTCACGCATGATGACGACAAGCTTAGAGCAGATATGAACCTGCCTACCGATGCTCCATTAGCTTGGCCAATGTCACTGCGAGGGGCAGAATTCCGTATCGCGCGTGTTCCTACTCCTAAAGGTCCTAAATTGACGGTAAGAATTCACCCAGCAAGCAAACTAGGTGCATTGCAGGGAATAGGTTTTACGAAAGGTCAGAACGCGTTGTTAGAAAAAATGATACGTAGTCCAAAGGGATTAATTATCATGACCGGTCCAACTGGAAGCGGTAAAACTACTACGCTCTACACAATGTTGAATCAAAGAAATGATGGATCAAGTCATATCGTTACTTTGGAACAACCGATTGAACAGGATCTTCCAGGTGCTTGCGTAACTCAGATTCAGATGACGCAAGGAACTTATGAGTTCAAAGATGCAATGCGTCAGGTTCTTCGATTGGCTCCAAAGATTATATTGATCGGAGAGATGAGAGACGCAGATTCTGCTCGTGCTGCAGTAGATGCTGCAAATACAGGACATCTTGTATTCAGTACAGTCCACGTTAATGATTCACCAAGTGCGATACTTCGTCTCTGTTCGTTAGGAGTCGAGCAATCTCATATCTCAGACAGCTTGAGATGTATTATGGCTCAGAGATTGCTAGCTAAAATTAATATGGATAATGTTAGTTATGAAACTACAGGTACCGAAGTAGTTCCATCTGCGGATCCTAACTTCTTTGATACTGTTGATATTGCACCACGATTATCTGAGTTACTTAGGTATGATTTTAAAGTTCAGGCCTATAGACAAGAATTGAGTGATGAGGAGCAATTCGCAAAAGGGACAGACCCAAATTGGGAACACCCTACGGAAGTTGTTCCTGCGCAGATACTTAGAGCATGCCCAAAAGCAAAAGAAGCTGTTGAATCTCCGGATTATAGTCCAACAAAAGGACGTGCTCCAATTATCGAAATATTAGTTGTTGATGATCAGATAAGAAAGCTGATTAACTCCCGAGCACAACCGGAAGAGCTAAAGATAGCAGCTATGTATCGAGAACATTTTCCATTTGTAACGATGGAGATGCAGGGGCTTGCTATGGTGCTTTTAAACCAGGTTACTCTGGAGGAGTTCGAGCATCGTCTAGGAGATGAATGGACATTGCGAGAACCAGATCGTCGAGCAGCTATTAAGATGGTTAATCACTTCCTCTCTAATATGCATAGGGAATACCTGAAGGGGGAGGATCGATTGACAGTTGATGAGCTTCTTGATGCAAGTGTTAGAAAGGGATTGGATGAAGATTAATTGAGGCTTTAAGCACTCTAATTTTATAAAGGGGCAGTTAAAACTGCCCCTTTTTTATGGATAATTTTACAATTTGACTAGCTGGCTATATTTGTTACCGTTTTTGAAACGCAAATAGGGAAATTATTATGTTGGCTTATGTTGTAAATAAAGCGGAAGCAACTCTAACAGTTCATTCAGACACTCGAATCGAGCAACTGAGAAAGAATCTTGAGGCTAGAAATTTTAGATCTCAATTAAGAGTCTATCAAGAAACTCCTGAAGTTCGAGCTTTGCGAGCCTCCCTTAATAAGGGTGAGGCATTACCTCTTTGGGAAAAATCAGTAGATCCAAACTTTACTATGGGATTAGTGTTGACCAAGAAGGGATTTGAATTTTTATCTAGAGAGAAAGGACGCGCAGAGACAACATTTGAAGATCGTGTAAGTTATATTCTCTGGACATCTGATGTATTGCAGATGACTGCTTCTGGAGTGAACATCGACAGTATACGAACCTCTATCCAAGATCTAATAAGAGTGAGATTTTCTCAGTTCTTAT
>CAZTER010000414.1:0-2622 GCA_964612045.1 uncultured Bdellovibrionales bacterium | reverse complement strand
TTCTTCAATAAATAACTCTTCTGCAACTTTAGATTCGAGCTCAACAAGGGTTAATCTTCCCTGATATATGGCATCGCGTCCCTTCTTCATTAAAAAGTATGGTTCATTAGAACTTAGCGTTCTATTCGAGGCCGCAGAGATCTCCACACGTTGAGAAGCTGAAACTCTTGGTAGTGGTTCCAATGTTCTGGTGCGAACCTCATGTGGTCGCCCAAGTCCAGCGACTACCCCACTACCAGAGGAGCGAGACCTAGAGGAGTCATTGAACGACACATTTGCACCTCTTTCATTTCCAAAACCGACTCTCAAACGTACATGTGTTTGATCTAGTAACTGATTACGAAAACTTTCAGAGTTATCACTCAGATCATCTAAAGAATCTCTCGTGTAAATAAAACCAACTCGCGCCTGTGAAGCCAACTCTAATGAACTACGCCAAGTTGAAAGATGTGCGTCTCCGAATCCTATCAAACAACAGAGAAATGGATCATCTGTTCTATGTGGCTCTTCTGCTACGCGATCGATCATTGCCAGATCAAGCTCTTGGCGAAGTGCGCTAACAAGTGCCTGAATAGAATATCGAGAGTGACTAGGAACTCTCACATAAACTATCTGCCCCAACTCCAAAGCTTCATAGATATCTAAAGTTGAATTTCGTGCGGTTACTAATTCTCTAAGATCTCCCTCTACTAGTGTAGAGATCTGCTCTGCAACACTAGAAACACGTTGTGATAATTTTTCAGTATCAATTGATCCGCGCGAAGTGCGAAACGCCGATCCAATATGACCTAACTCTAATAAAGCCGCAGTGTTTGAATTTGTCTGGGCCATAGTACGTAGGATCGAATAAGAAATAGAGAAATGTTCTAGTGCCGCAGCTAGATCTCCTAAATGCCAATTACGCCCAAAGCTATCTAGAGTCTTAATCATTCGAGTAACACAGTCATCGACCAGTTTATCCTTAACAGCAGGAAGATCTCCGTTAAGTCGAGAGTTCTGGAGAACCTCAAGAACAAATCTAATTTTCTCATCAGTTGAACGACAGTTCGCTAGTGGATTAAAGGTGTGTGGTGAATGACCGGGATCAATTACGACTAGATCTTCAACCCTTCCTGACAACTTAACGAATGCTGCTAAATGTGAGAGAGTACTTCCATTTGGAGAGGCATCAAAGACAAGAGCACCATGAGCACCACCACGCGAGATCTGTTGTAAAATAAGGTTTTCGACAACTCCTGTAGCTATCTCTGCCTGTCCGGCTGAAACAGAAACATGTCCAAGCAACTCTTCGAAATCAATAGTAACCGGCGCACCCTCCTGAGTATCAAATCCAACTAATGTCTTGTCCACAACAGAATCAGAGATCTGCCCTTCTCCATTAATAGCAAAGATATCACGTTGAGGAATCGCTCCTATTGTGCGGTCTCCAGACTTTAATGATTCGCGTTGAATAAAATATGTTCCCCATATGGCGCGTATAAAAAAGAAGATTCCGTATGCAGGAATAATAGATAGAAGGAACAGGAGTCTCGGAGAGAGACTTTCTGAAAGTGGACTTACGATTAATATCGCTGCAATTATCAGAGAGATAAAAAGGGTCTGCTGTGAAGATTTCAGAGAAGATCGAGAAAAGATCATTGAAATATTAGCTGACATTTCTCCTCCCCGACGAACTTTCACCATCTTTTAATTCAGCAACTCTCTTCTCAATATGCATCTGTACACTTTTTAGAGTTGCGCCAAAGTAAACTGCTTGAGAGGCCTTGAATCGGTCAAACCATCTCTCTCCAATATGCCCTACCAATGGCTGTCCACGAATAACAACTGACCCAGTTACTACCACTGAGCTATGAACTCCAGTTTGAGGATCCCACTGACCGACACACACTAAACCATGACTTGGAATAATACCGTTCTTAGTATCACGGACTAACCATCCAGCCGTCGCTAACACGACTCGAGCGATACTCCATGTTTTAAGATCACCTACTGAAAGCGAATGTAATCCAGAGAGAGCTTGGCACCCCTCCTCTGTTAAAGGTCCGACTGGCAGATTCATCATCCCCATCTCGCGCTCTGATGAAGCTGCCAAGAGCTCATGTAATCTTGAGATTAGTTGAGAAGAAACTGCCCTACGGAAAAGATGTGTTAATGCTGGCAGTGGCATCACTATTAATCCATCATCAGTAACAGAGCTATTATCAAGTAGATCAGGATCAAGAGAGATTGAACATCCAGCGACAAGATTTAACCAATTAGTTGCAGCAACATGTAATAAAGCAAGGATCTCAACCTTATTAGAGATTGCTTTACGTTTTGTCCCAGCTACACCTAAGACTGCGAGCCATTGTGCTAATGCTGCTGATTCATTTCTAACCTCATAGCATCTACTTATCTCACGGGTTAATCCTTCAGCTCTTAATAATCCCTGGGTAATGACCTCTCTAAGGTCTGGAGCGAACTCGACACTCCATTCTTTGACACCAAGTAACGCTCCTCTTGCACTTCTGAAAAGCAAGCTAATACGCTTAGGTTCTCCTGCTCCATTGCCACTACCACCGATTGATCGACCTGCAAAGATTGAGAGGACAGCAACAGCTATAGAAGCAGGATCAAATGCTG
>CAZTER010000413.1:0-2626 GCA_964612045.1 uncultured Bdellovibrionales bacterium | reverse complement strand
CAATAGTACACGACAATATCCTTGGTGTTCTCTCAATGATCTTTTGGTCGTTGATAATCGTAGTTAGTGGAAAGTATCTATCCTTCGTCATGCGCGCCGACAACCGTGGAGAAGGTGGTGTTCTCGCGTTAATGTCATTAGCTCATCCAAGAAGAAGAACGGTTAATACAAAACAGAAAACGATTATCTGTCTCGGTTTGTTTGGTGCTGCATTACTCTATGGAGATGGAATTTTAACTCCAGCTATATCAGTTCTGAGCGCTGTCGAAGGATTAAAAGTAGCCACTAATTTCTTTGAACCATTTGTTATCCCGATAACTTTGATTATTTTAATAGCTCTTTTTAGCGTACAGAAAAGAGGTACGGCTAAGATCGGAATATTTTTTGGTCCTATTATCTTACTCTGGTTCTTCTCATTAGGCGCCCTTGGAATAAGAAGCATATTACTCACTCCAGATGTCCTTAACGCGATCAATCCAATGTACGCGATTAAGTACTTTCAAATAAATGGATTTAGCGGATTTCCGTTATTAGGTGCAATCTTCCTATGTCTTACAGGAGCTGAGGGTCTATATGCTGATATGGGACACTTTGGAAGAAGAGCAATTAAATTAGGATGGTTCTTCGCTGCGTTCCCTGGACTAATTCTAAATTATTTTGGCCAAGGAGCTCTTATACTTAGAGATCCAAACGCCATACAGAATCCTTTCTACCTACTAGCTCCAGGATGGGGACTGTATGCCTTAGTAGGACTAACTACGATTGCTACCGTCATAGCATGCCAAGCCCTGATAACAGGAGCATTCTCTATTACAAAACAGGCAGTACAGTTAGGATTTTTACCTAGACTTGAGATCCTACATACCTCTCAAAAAGAGATCGGACAGATCTATGTTCCATTAGTAAATTGGCTAGTTCTAGCCGGAGCAATTGCTTTGGTTATCTCATTTAAATCCTCTAGCAACCTTGCTGCCGCTTATGGAATCGCAGTCTCCTGCACGATGATTATAACTACCCTACTGATCGGCGTAGTAGCCAAACAGTTCTGGAAGTTACATATGGGAATAATCACCGTTATCGTAGGTACATTACTTATAATCGACTTCTGCTTCCTATCTGCAAATCTTATGAAGATTTTTCATGGTGGTTATGTTCCGATCATCCTTGGATTCTTAATCTTCCTACTGATGACTACCTGGAAGAATGGTCGTGAGATATTAGGACAAAGACTAAAGAGCGTTCTCATCCCACCAACACGGTTCCTTAAAGAGATCTGCCCAAAGATTGAGAAACGACTTGAAGGCACAGCAATCTTTATGGCTCGCAGCGTAAACTTAATTCCTGCAGCTCTTTATAACAATGTAAAATACAATAAAGTCCTCCACGAAAAGAATATCCTTGTATCTGTTAAAACAGAGGAGATTCCTTATGTTCAAGATTCAAACAGACTGGAGATAGAAGATCTTGGAAACGGATTTTTCTTTGTACTAGTACATTACGGGTTTATGGATAGCCCCGACATTCCTCAAGCTCTTAAACTTTGCTCGGAGAATGGACTCGATCTAGATCCATCAGCTGCCACCTACTATTTAAGTCGAGAAACTCTCGTTGCTACTCCCCTACCTGGTATGTCGATGTGGCGAGAGCGTTTATTTGCACTTATGACTAGAAATGCATTCAGAGCTGCTAATTACTTTAAAATCCCATCATCTCAGGTGGTTGAGCTGGGAATAGAGATAGAGATCTGATAAATTATCTATAAATTTTGCGCTATTTCTATCGACCTTAGCGTAATTACATCATACGATAATTAAGCGATAAATTGTTTGAGGAATTATAAATGTCAGATAAAATTGCAAAAGATACAGTAGTCCAAATTCACTACACACTAACAGGCGAAGATAAGCAGATCTTGGACTCCTCAGTTGGCGAAGAGCCACTATTATACCTTCATGGCTATGGCCAAATCATATCTGGACTTGAGTCCGCTCTAGTTGGAAAAAATGCTGGTGAGAAGCTTCAAGTAGCTATCGAGCCACAAGATGGATACGGAGAGTATGATCCACAACTAACTTCAGAGGTTAAAAAGAAGCAGTTCCCTCCAAATGCTCCTCTTGAAGTCGGCGCACTATTTGAGTTTACAAACTCGAATGGCGATCCAGTTGTAGTAAGAATTACTGAATTATTAGAAGACGCTGTTAAAGTAGATGCTAACCATCCTTTAGCTGGTATGAAGCTATTCTTTGATGTTGAGGTAGTTTCAATTCGTCCAGCGACAAAGGAAGAACTTGAGCATGGACACGCACACGGCGCAGGTGGTCATCACCACGGTTAATCAAATATAGCGACATAATTAGCGTATTAAATATGCTCTCAGGATTAACACCCTGGGAGCATATTTATTTGTAGAGTCAGAACTAAGTCAAAATAATAGAGTACAACGTTAAATTTATACTCTGCTATCTACAATAAACTCTCTATTAACTTAGTAATCTTTTCGCTATCAGGAGCTGTCGTCGATTTAAATCGATCTACCAACTCTCCTTTTCGATTAATTATAAACTTTTCAAAATTCCACCAAACACGCCCGCGAAGATCTTTTGGTACCTCTTAAGTTAGAAACTAA
>CAZTER010000412.1:0-2636 GCA_964612045.1 uncultured Bdellovibrionales bacterium | reverse complement strand
AACGGAAAATCTAGATAGATAACTGCCACTCCTTTATTGCTGGAATAGGATAGAGCAACATAACAATATTAAGGGTGAGATTATCCCGAATTACTACCAACATAACTAATTCGATCGCGATAAATAACGAGAGCGTCCATTTATCTGCTAAGCTTTTTGCTATCAAGAAACCTGCTAGACACGAGATAAGATCTCCAAGTGAATTAACGATACTATCTCCAGTATATCCCAGAGCTGCTGTGGCAGTTCTATATCTATCTATTACAAATGGTGAGTTTTCTAAGATCTCCCAGAAGACCTCTATAATAGCCGCAATAACAATCGAAGGCTTACCTAGATACCTTAATATCCAGTAAAATATCAGTCCATGTTCAAGATGGGAGAACGAATATGGATCTAACAGATGCTGAGAGAGATGAGAGCTCACCACATCTCCTATCCAAACTCTAAATTCTCCACAACTACACCAGATTACACGCCCTAGAAACAAGAGAGCTAATATCTGTAACAAGCTGACAATCGGAAGAAGTAATGATTGTTTTATCATTACTCAGGCTCAGCTGTTCCAATCTCAACAAATTCTTTTAACTCTGGCATCTGCTTGATTAACTCATGAGCAGCAACAGCTAAGTGCTCAGCATATCTATAGTGAGCTCCAAGTCCGGTTCTCAATTCTATCTCATAAATAAACTTATCAAGATGTGTTGAGTGCTCAAATGGAGTTTGAACACCTAATAGGAATCCATAAAACTGAAGTCCAGCTCCGCTTTCAGCTAGACGGGCAGTTAAGCTACGTTGTTTCTCTAACAACTCAGAATACCGCGAACGATCAATTTCATTCGGAAGATAAAAACCTACAGGATTAAACAGCGATAATCTGAATCCGGTACGGTGACGATTTAAATCTCGCATCTCAGCCAAAGCTATATTGTTCCAGGTACATCGTACCATCGTTCTTTTTATTCTTTCACCAACAGTGCTGTATCTATTCTTCTTCCCTTCAAAAGCGGATCCAATTGATTGAAGCGGATCAAAAAATTGAGGGAATGCTTGATCTACACTAATAAAAACCTGATCAGGTGCCTGTTCAGGAGACACACCACTCTTGGCACATTGAGCAGTAGTCCAGTTTAATTCCTGCATCATCTGCGCACTACTGGCTTCATCATGAAAGCTATGTCGAGTTAATCTTGGCGCAAACTTTTCTAACTCTAATCGCAATAGATCAGCACATCTCTTCGCTTCAACAAGAGGGAGAGAATCAATCCGACGAATAGTATCAGCCCACATTCTAGCGCTCATCACTAGACCAACATTCGTCTTTGTTGCCATTGGAATAAAATACCTGGCTCGATCTAATGCGTAGTTTTTTCTAAGACGAGTTATAACCTTTTCCGGTGCTCCGGCTGGCACTCTAACTAATTCTGGATTTGCCATCGCCTTCTGATCAAGCTCCTCGTAAAGAGCATGATAAACAGAAAAAGCTTGCTCCATGTAAGCACTCCACTCCTTCTCAAGAGATTGAGGGATCCCAATTTCAGCAGGAGTTGGCAAACTTGAAGTATCAAGCCTTATGTATCGAGTGCTAGATTCTTGGCCATCTGCCATCTGCGCATATTCAAAGAGTTTATACGCCAACCACATCGAACAATCGTCAATTGCTAAGGCAATACCACCGGTTAGTCCTCCGATACTGGCATGCCCATAATCAACAAACTTAAAAATCGCATCTACAGACTTCTCAGGGTCTTCCCAATTTACAGATCCCAATATCGTCTCAATACCTCTATTGGATCGAGAATATCGAGCAAAACAACTCGCTAAAAGTTCTGGTGTAGCTTTAGGATTACTCTCAGCAGTTCTAGGTGGGCAGATTGCGATTCCGGTTACCTTCATAACTAATTTTTCCTAAGATTAAAGACCTAGTGAGATCACATTATTGTAACTACCAAATGAATTTGGAGCACAATCAATAGCTCTTTGATCGTTGCACCATCGTCCATCAACTACATATCGATACTCGTAACGCCCTATGCCCAAGATAAGTTGAGCAACCCAACGACCGCCATCTTCTTTTCTTAATTCAAGTGCATCTGGGTTCCAATCATTAAAATCACCAGCTACTGTGACTCGCTTAGCTTCTGGAGCATAAAATTCAAAAGTTATCGCTTTCTTAAGAAGGCGATCTTGCTCTGCAAGATTATCATCGCCATCCGACGACCTGGTTATACTTAGTTTTCTCTTCAATAATTTAAACATAGGCACCTCAGAGACTAGGTTTTACTAACCATTCAGGCTATCTTCAAGTCATACTTTACCCTACCCTTGATCTACCAGGCAAAGATTACAATGGTTAACGAAGATAAATTTCTAGAGGGTTATAAATTTCTCGATTGTGGGGACGGCGCTAGACTTGAACAGTTTGGAGCGTACACCCTAATTAGGCCGAGTTCCCTTGCTATATGGAACAGAAGACATCCAAATCTATGGAATAAATACCATGCTGAGTATGATCATGAGACTGGTTGGCAATTTAACGGCAAAGAGGTCTCGGAATGGCAGATAAAGGTTGGCACATCCAACCTAATGTTAAGACTTCAAAGAAATGGACAGATTGGCTTTTTCCCAGAACATGC
>CAZTER010000411.1:0-2637 GCA_964612045.1 uncultured Bdellovibrionales bacterium | reverse complement strand
GATCTCGCAACTTTTTTTGTTCGACATTTTTATACTCACTTTAAGGAGCTCTTATGAAATGGTGGTCAAATTCTGAAGTTTTCGTTAACGGTCCATTCGTTCCCGAGAAACGCTTATTGGCTGCTGTTCTACAGAGAGCTATCACCGATTACCTAACTGGTGACGATGAGATGAGAGAGAGCGCAAAGACCTGGATCATAGACAATGAGTATACCAGCGATGCACCTCTTACATTCCGTTTTATCTGCGAAGCTTTAGACTTAGATTGCGATACTCTTCGTAAAGCAATACTAGTTCAATCTGATGCTTCTCAAGATGAAGCTGAGCTACCTCAGGCTGAACTAGCTAAGACAGAAACTCCTGTCAGCGTACAAGCTGAGATATCAGAAGAAGTTTCAGTACGTGCTATCTCTACAGAGGTAACATTCACATCTAGCGTAGCTGCTTTATAAGCTACGTCTGATAGTTAAATAAAAAAAGGGAGGCATGCCTCCCTTTTTTTATGCCTCTAGTTTTTATTGCTTATTACTATTACTAAACTTTAATCTCTCTCATCATTCGACTTCTTCTAATTCTGCGACTTCCCTTTCAACTTTTCATCCCACTTAATAAAGACATCAAAACTTCAAACTAGAAAATGGTCATTCTAATTTGAAAGTTATTATAACTATCGATTTTAATCATAAATATGCGGTGTTTTGATTAGAAAGATGAATAAATACAATCTTCAACAGACTTTAACTACTTTCGGAGTCAAACTTGGATTGGTATACATCTAAATAGAAGATGAGTTGGTGATCGAGCTCAATCAAGAGGACTCTTTTGTCGATAATACCATCAGGAAGAGATGTATTAAATTTTTGGTTGAGTAGATCGTCGGCCGAGTTATAGGTCTCATAGAGCACTCAATTTACAGGGTGCACGAAAGGGAGTTTTATATCGGTTTTGTAGAGGAGCGTTATATGAATGCGTCTTCAAAAAGAGGCAACAATCCTGAAACATGGGATAAAATACTGATGCTGCTCGATGAAAAACTCCAACTTGGCTTGCTCGAACACTTAAAACGAGTCTCTTCTTACCACTTCGAAGATAATACCCTTTTTATTGAACCAGGAGACTCTAAGGATTGTGAATATCTTAAGAGAGAACCCGTACTTCATCAACTAAAGATACTAGCGGAAGATGTGTCTGGTGTTCGTACAGTAAAAATTAAGGGATAAAAAAACAGTCGCTAACCCTCTTTAGCACTGACTCACTCCACGATATAATCCCCTTCTCGCTAAATAAGAATATAGCTTTTCTTTTTTATGAGCTGTTATGAGTTACATCTGTCCACACTGTAAGACTCAATTTCCCGACAAAAATACAGAATTCCCCTTCTGTAGCAAAAATTGCAAATTAAAAGATCTTGGAGATTGGGCCATGGAACGTTTTAAAATTCCAGGCGAGGCAACAGACTCTGCTGACTTTATGAGTGAAGACGAACAGAAGAACTCAGATAGTAATAATCAGATTCACTAGTGAGTAAACCTTGCTAACACCACAAAACATTCCTGAACTACTATTAGGAAAGAACTTCTCTCTTCGTAGAGTATGGCTTGAACAAGCCGAGGAGTTATTTGATATAATATCGAAAGATCGAGAGCGACTGGCTAAGTTCCTCCCGTGGGTTGACGAGATAAAGAGTATCGAAGATCAAAAATTTGCACTAAAAAACCTCTCTCGTAAGTGGGAAGGTTGCGAGGCCTTTAACTACGTAGTGGTCGATACTTCCGACAGAATAATAGGATGCATTAGCGCTCATTCCCTAGACTGGCAAAACCTAAAAGCTGAATTAGGATACTGGTTAGCAAAAGACGCTGAAGGGCATGGTTATGTTACTGCTGCTATTAAACTTCTTGAGCAAGAGCTTTTTAAGGTCGGGTTCATTCGGCTAGAGATTAGGACTAGAACCTCAAATATCCGCTCAATAAAAACAGCTCAGCAAGCTGGCTTTGCAGTTGATGGAACCTTGCGCTCAGATATTGTTATCCGTGGCGAGAGCCTTGATACCGTCGTTCTGTCAAAGATCTATAGTAAGTCTTAAGTTGAAATCGTTCTAGATATTTAGATATCGGTCATTTACTAGATATGCAGCTTTAAAATATTTAGTCTTTGAAATATCTAGTAATTTTTAGAGATCTGATCCAAAGACCTCACCATCAGCCCCATTTTCAATTGAGGGATCCGTTGAGCTGCCTCTATCTAAGCCACTATCTGAGGACTGATTGTTAGCCTCATCTGTAGGATCATCACTCCAATCATGCGCACCATGTTGTGATAAAGGGCCAAGCACCCAGGAGCTGCCTGCAGATCTTAGGAACAATCTATTTTTAGAACTTAACTGAGCGCGAGATCTCTGCTTGCGCCTACCTGCACTATCTTTTCTTTTCTTAGAAGACATACCCCGCCCGCCCTTATGCTCTTATCTATTGAATCGTCACTATCACTATAGATTATGCGGAAATTAGGAGATTCCTCAAACAACCGATCTGTAAATTCTAGTTAAACAAATCTAATTATATTAAGGGCTTAATCCATGGATTAAGCCCTTAAGGAGATGAATTATTTTTAAATTTTTTTATCTATTTTGAGGGA
>CAZTER010000410.1:0-2648 GCA_964612045.1 uncultured Bdellovibrionales bacterium | reverse complement strand
TGTTGATCCAAAATTTCCACTTAGTAAGGTAGCTGCTCATGCTGAAATAGCTATTTCAATCCAAGATAGTAAGGGAGCTCCCCGTTGGAATGGATATTTTCATGGATCTGTAGAGAGAAGTTCTCCATTCTTTGGAGAGGAGTCTATTGCTGAGATCTTAGGTGAGGTTTTATCAGTAGCACTGCATGAAGCCGTCTCTGATAGAAGATTTATTGCTGCTATGCAGAGCTCTAGAGCAAGATAACTATCTCTTCGAATTTATCTCTCTTTCTTTTTCTACTATAGCTTTTGCTATACGATCCAATGCTGGATTAAAGAGCATTGGATCGAGCTCTTTATTCCGCTCTAAAAACTCAAGAGCTTTTTGGAGATCTCCCTGCTCCTCATACCAATATCCAACCATTCGATATCGATCTGAGATTAGACTCTTGTCGATTCCCTTATCTTGAGCTTCGGCATAAAATTTTAATGCTTCTTCTGGTTTAGCCTGTTTAAGTTTTAGATCGCCAACTAATAGAAGATAAAAATATGGATTCTCCCAATTAGGTCTCTTTTCGAGGGAAAGGCGGTATGTCATGTGTGCTTGATATTCAGAGATAGCTCCATCAAGATCGTTCTGTCTAGTTAACTCCTCTGCTCTTTCAAGATGTCTTACGGCAGGAGAGGATATTATCTGGCAACCAGATAGATAGAATAGAATAAAGAATGTCGAAGGTAGTTTTTTTAGAGAGTGAGTTAGTTTAACGGTTTTCATTCGAAGTTTCCGTAAGATACTTTAAATATTCTTGTCGTGATCTTCTATAGCCATTGGCTGTCGTCCTCCATCTTTTATGGAACCAGACCCACTGCTCTGGATGCTCTTTGATATTCTCTTCCATAAAAAGACTATATTCAGTAAGGATTTTTTTTACATCACTTTGTTCCGACGGGCTTTTGAGCCTTAAAAGAAATTTTGAATCCGATTGCCGAATCATTATCCCTAGTAAGATTTTTACATTAAAACGTAGAGCAATTTCGGCTAAAGATGAAGGAGTAGCTACCTTCTCTCCAAAGAATTCTATTGGAAGGGAGGTTACAAAGGTATCTTGATCTATTAGTCCTCCAATAACCCCAGGTGTCTTAAACAGTTTTATAATAGCGCGTGAGTTTTGGGTTGATTGCAGATCGTCTTCACGCCAGATAGTCTTAACTCCCCAACCTTCTCTAATCTTCACAAGGGCATTTTGAAAAGCTTCTCGTCTTCCTTTTCTGCCGATTGCAGAAAGATTACATCCTCGTCTTACAAGGTATGCTGCAAATAGTTCCCAGTTCCCAAAATGCCCTGTTAATACCAGAACCGGTTCCTTATTTGAGCAGATCAGATCAACAAGTTCTGAATCTTCTGGAATAATCATCTCATGATGTCGATTTAATATTCGTGAAAAGTCAGCAGATTCAAATAACGTCATCGCTGCATTATAAAAAACCTTTGTTGCTATCTGAGCTGGCTCTTTTATTCCTAGAAATCTCTTTAGCTGTAAGAAAGTTACGGTTCTGTCTACTGTTGGAATAAAGCAATAGATCTTTGCAAATCCAATCGCCAAAGATCGTTGCGCGTTATTTGGTAATTTGCCTACTAGAGATAGGAGAAGCGCTACTGAGTAATTAAGAATTTTTTCCTTAAGAGGGAGCTCTCTCTCTATTGGTAATTCGTCATCTGACGGTTGCTCATTAATCTTTTGTGTCTTTGTATTCATAAAGAGGGCATAGAGAGAGGTTAAGTATTGTCATTTACTGTGGTAGCCTCGGCTTCTTCGTCACGCTCTTTTCGCTCTTTCCTGATCCCTTGAACTAACAAGAATTCAAAAAGCCTTTCACGGAATAACGCGCCTACAAAATCCTCTCCATCTTCGACTATAATTGGATCGCGATCATCATTTGTTGCACGATCTACAACGTTCTCAATACTCTCTTCTGCCTGAGCTTTAGCGAAATCTCTTTCCATTATGCCAGAGATATAATCTTGCTCTTCGTTGAGTGCGACATTTTGAAGTAGTATTTCACGGTGAACAACTCCCATGACACGTTCGCCATACATAACAGGGAATGACGGTTGAGCTGATCGTAGGCCAATAGTCAAAGCTTCTGTGAGGGTCATGCCATGACGTAAGACCTCTAAAGAGCTTCGAGGAGTCATTACATCCCTTACTCGTTGTCCTTGAGCTCCTAATTTAGTTTTGGCATGAAGTGCTTCCTGACTGGCTCCCATAAAAACAAGAACTGAAATTGCTACTAAGAATGGGTTTCCAATAAATAACGCAAATACTCCAAGTAAGATTGAGATTCCTTGGCTGATTGAGCTAGCAACGCTAGTTGCTCTTTGAGAACCGCGAAGTTGTAATGTAGCTCTTAAAACACGTCCACCATCCATTGGCAGGGCAGGGATCATATTAAAGATTGTGAGAAAAAGATTCGCTTCTAATGCTCGGACAATGATCTGATTAATGCTGCTTAGAAAGATCAGGTCGATCTGGAGTAATCCCCATAAGAGGATAGCAATTACTAAATTCACCAATGGGCCAGCAATTGCAATTACTATCTCACCTTTAGGAGATGGATCTCCGAGGATCGTGGCCACTCCGCCAAATGGATAGAGGATGATATCTCTA
>CAZTER010000409.1:0-2649 GCA_964612045.1 uncultured Bdellovibrionales bacterium | reverse complement strand
TTCTAGTATCTGAAGCCCGTATTGATCTCCAAGTGCTTTTACGATCGCTTGCTCTGAAGTAAATCCAAGTTTAACCAAATGAGTCCCTATAAAGCCGCCATGAGCGACCTGAGCCTCTACCGCTTGAGCTAATTGCTCAGGGGTTATGGTTTTTGACCTAACTAGTAGGTCTCCTATTCTGGATGACATCTTGCTCCCAATCTGGAGAGTCTATTTTTGAATCTCCTATGTCGCTCTACACCTCAGTGACATAAATCGGCACATTGGCCTAAGAACTTGAAAACAGTATGTTCTCTGGCTAGGTGCTGAAAATTGTCATGCCCTGTTCCGAATCATTTTTTCCTGCTATTTTTCTTATCTAATCAGAGGGTTATGGCTAGAGTCAGGGATAAAAGTAAAAGCAGTAAAAAGGATCGTTCGACGGCAGAAATTGCTAACTTTAAAAAAGGGATGGGTGATGACGTATCTAATGATCCTTCAAAAGATCTAGCAGGAGATATAGAGGAAACAACCGAGGAAAAAATCGTAGAACCCGTAGAGATACTCGGTCCAGATTCTGATGAATCAGCGAATCTTCCCGCTGATGACCTTGTTGTAGAAGCTGTAGATATAGAAACTGACAACACTGATAATAGATCCTCTAGAGATCTTGTAACAGTAGATCCACTAACTCGATATCTTCAGGAAGCTTCACGGCATGCTCCTCTAACTCGAGAAGAGGAGTTCGCTTTAGCAGTAAAATATCACAACGACCACGATAGAGATGCTGCTTATAAAATAATTGTTGGTAATCTATGGTTAGTAATCAAAGTATCTCGAGAATATGAGAGAGCAGCTAAAAATCTTCTAGATCTAATTCAGGAAGGTAATATCGGTCTTATGGAGGCAGTAAAAAGC
Organism: uncultured Bdellovibrionales bacterium; assembly: GCA_964612045.1. Classification (GTDB taxonomy): domain Bacteria; phylum Bdellovibrionota_C; class UBA2361; order UBA2361; family UBA2361; genus CAZTER01. Next base: position 1,752 of record CAZTER010000409.1, on the reverse strand, counting down.
TTTGATCCATATAGAGGAGTACGTTTCCCTTCTTATGCAGTTTGGTGGATTAAAGCTTATATCATCAGATACATCATCGCCAATTGGCGCATGGTTAAGATCGGAACGACACAGGCACAACGTAAATTGTTCTTTAATCTTCGAAAAGAGAAAGAACGGTTGGAGAGAGAGGGGTTCTTGCCTGCTCCAAAGTTGTTGGCTGAGCGCTTGAATGTGAAGGAAGATGAAGTTGTTGAGATGGAGCAACGCCTCGGATCTTCAGAGATGAGTGTTGATGCTCCCCTTCAGGATGATAATGAACAGACTTTACACGGTGTTTTAGCGAGTCCGGAGCAATCGATTGAGGAGTCGTTAGCAAAGAGTGAGTTACGTTCACTCCTTTCAAAGAGCTTTGATGAGTTTGAGAAGCTTTTGAATGATAAAGAGCGTGTAATATTTCGTGAAAGAATGTTAGGAGATGAGAAGGTTACTCTTCAGGATATCTCTGAGAAACTTTCAATAAGTCGAGAGCGAGTGCGTCAAATTGAAAATCGGTTGAAGGAAAGATTAAAAAGCTTTCTCTCTGAAAAATTAGGCGATGAACTTCCTGAAGATATGGAGATCTACTGATGTCTAATGGCGTTTTTCATAGTGACGATAATTCTAAAGGGATCTCCTTTCTAAGATTTATTCTTATCTTGCTCCTGTTAGGATTGGTTGTTCTTTATGTCACCACTAAACCTCTCTATGACAAATATGTTGAGCATTCATCTCCTGTAATTGAAAATACCCTCAAGGAATTAACAGGACTTGGTGTAGTGCCTGTCCTAATACCGGTTTCTATCTCTGATAGTGGATCTGGCCTGGATGAAGTTATCGTTCGAGTTTTGTTTAGAGGAGCGCCGCGCGAAGTACTCCGTCGATCATTTGATGGAGAAAAGGAAGTTAAAATAGACATACCGCTTAATGCTGAGGAGCTTAGATTGAGCGATGGTGAGGTTAAGTTAGAAATTAAAGCTTTTGATAAAAGCTTTTGGAACAACTCTAGCGAACTTATAGTTCCATTAACTGTAGATCTTAAAAAGCCAAGGGTTCAAGTGGCTACAGTAATGCATAATGTTCGAGTCGGCGGCTCTCAACTCCTTTTCTATAAAGCTTCAGATGATAATTTAAGAATCTCAGGTGTTCGTGTTGCAGGAGAGGTTTTTAGAGGATTTAAAGCAAAATTAATTGATCCAATCTTCTCTGACCCAGCAATGCACGCAGTATTATTTTCTTTGCCGTACGGAGATCGTACGGCTACTGGTGGAAAATTAACGCCACAGGTCTTTGCAGAGGACCAAGTTGGTAATGTAACAGTTATGAACTTTGGATATAGAAGACTTCCTAGAGGAGATCGAAGTGTAAAGATCTCTATTACTGATCAATTTGTTGGATCTATTTTCAAGCTCTATTCTGGATTTGAGCGGTCACTTAAGAATGTTTATGAGAAGGCTAAGATCCCACTTCCTATTCAAGGTGAGGAAGGCAGTGCAGAGAATATTCAATCCAAGATTAATTTAGTCCTCTCTGCTGGTCGAGAGCTTGATGATCTGAAGATTCGCGCAATCTTAGCTGATCGAGATATTTTTGAAGCATCAGTTAAAAGTCCTTTTTCTAGTCCTGGGGGTGGAGTTACTACATCCTTCGGAGAAACATTAAAGCTAACAAGAGATAATCAGGTAATAGGAGACCTCTATAATACTGGTTATGAGATGCGTAGCGCTTTAAATG
>CAZTER010000408.1:0-2650 GCA_964612045.1 uncultured Bdellovibrionales bacterium | reverse complement strand
TGCAGGTAGGTTCCAATTTATTAACCGTTCTGGAGAGAGAATTCTCTCAGCATAGGTAATCCCCTCTGCTGATTGAGGTATAGCCTCAATCTCTCCATTGCAGATCATTGGAATCGTTCGCACTAATTCTTGAGCTCCAATTTTTGCTAAACGATCATGTAAAGTTCTGCAATCGTCGTCTTGTGAGATCTCTGTTCTCACCTCTGAATAAACTGCCCCTGTATCAAGAGTTTTATCCATCTGCATTATGCAAACTCCAGTCTCTTGGTCTCCAGCCATGAGAGATCTCTGAATTGGAGCAGCTCCGCGCCAGCGAGGTAGTAGGGAAGCATGCACATTAATGCAGTTATTCTTTGGAAATTTAAGGATGCTTTCGGGTAGTATCTGCCCAAAAGCTACTACAACTCCGATATCAATCTCTCCAAGTTGAGTAATCTGCTCTGTAAATGTAGCGATCTCACGCTTAATAGATGTCGGTTGAAAAACAGGAATTCCATTTGATTTTGCGAAAGATTTAACAGGTGATTCTCTCAATTCCTGTCCACGACCGGCTGGTTTATCTGGTTGTGTAACTACTCCAGCAATGGAAAAGAGATCTTCTCTAGCAGTAAGCTCTTTAAGGGAACATAAAGCAAAGTCAGGTGTACCAAAAAAGAGAACTCTTATTCTGGACATGAATCATCTCTAGTAAGAGGTTCGTTCTTCTTTAACCACTGCTTGAAGATCCCTTTTTTTAGACGACTAAGGTGGTCGATAAATAGGACTCCATTTAAATGATCGATCTCATGTTGTAAGCACCGCGAGAGTAGCTCTTCACCCTCGATTTCAAAAGGCTCTCCATCTCGGCTAAATGCCCGTACTTTTACCTTTGCTAGTCGGTTTATACTTTCACGAAATCCTGGAATACTTAAACAGCCCTCTTCGGATTTAATCTTTCCAGAGCTCTCAATGATCTCTGGATTTACTAACTCAATTATATCTTTCTCGTCTTCAGTTACATTAATTACTACAACTCGTTTACTAATTCCGACTTGAGGAGCTGCTAATCCTATCCCTTTGGCTGCATACATTGTAACAGCCATGTCATCGAGTAATTTATGAAGCTCAGCATCAAATTTTGTTACTACACTAGCAACTTCGCGTAGAACTGGTTCAGGAATGCAGACAATGTCTCTTATAGTCATTCGGAAATAGTATCATATCTAATCTAAACTTCGAGAGGGGTGCCCAAATTTTATTCTCAACCATTGGATTTCATGAAATACTATAAGTTGTGAGTACTCTTACACTTGAAGAAGCACATCTTTTTAACCTTCTCTCCTCAATATTTGGGAGAGATAATGTTATTCCTAATATGTCACTTGCTGCTGTCTGTGGGGTGGAGGGAGAGATCTCACCCTCTGGTCGAGGCCTCTCATTATCTAATGAGCTTAAACCTTTAAATCTGCGGGCTATAAACTGTCTGTTTACGGTCGTAGATCGGGATAATAATCCAAGAGTTGTTATTGATTTCGATGGGTTGAGCGAGAAGAGTAGCACGATTGAAGCAAAACGGGTAGAGTGCCATGCTACCATGAAACCGCTTCTTAAAGCTGCGGGAATTAAGTTTCTAACTATTTCGCAAGATGAATTTGCCGAGATTCTCAAGCCATCAGGATCAATTGACCTCGTCACCCTCTTACAGGGCTCCCTCGATGACGAACATGAGGATTCCATCTGCTAAATCTTTGCATGGATTAGGACCGCTAGTTGCTCTCTTCGTTGTTATAACTCTCGTTTATATAGTTCGAATCATATTTGGAAATGAAATTACATCCAGAAATTTGGAAGTTGCACAGGTAGTAGCTCTTCCATTGATATGCTTACCCTTTGTTATCACCAGATTAGTAAATATACCTAGGGTAGTCTTCTTTCTCCCTATTATATTGGGAATATCAGCAGTCGTATTCAATTATTCATTCCAAGTTGACTCTTCTTCTGCGAAATTAATAGTTGCTCGATTTATTGATGATAATGATGAGTCTGTTTCTCGTAGATTTAGAGAGAGAATTAAATCTAACGTAGATCGTTTTGGGGCAGATTTAGATTTGGCAAGACACCCTCTCTCTATAAAAAAAGAGAGAGATGCACGTGCTCTCTTTAAGTCAGATGCATTGCTTGGAGCGGTAGCTTGGGGAGATCGCAAGGCAATCCGGATCACTCTAAGAGAGGAACTGCCTAAAAAGCTATCTTCGATAACAGATCGTTTCAATAAAGACCGTTTAGCTGATGTTGTAATAATCGAGTCAATTAGCAGATTCTCAGTCCCATTTTTCCCTGAAGAAGGAACGGCTTTCTTTTTAACAAATTTCTTTGATGGTTTTGTAGAACGGCCAGACACCTCTGAGCTTGATATCTCGCGCAGGATGTTTCACCTAGATGCAGCGCTTGGTTATGCTGGGCATGGGAAAATTAAGGTTCATAGAGCTGTCGCTGTCTGGAAGCTAGCAACTATGGAGCTCATTAAGATTATTAAAGAGAACTCTTTGTCTCAGGAAGCATTAAACTGTATTAGCTCACGATATGAAACAGCTATGAAGATGTTTTATACCCATGATAATCCAGAGCTTTTGCTCTCCATTATGAATAATCGTGCCGTTACGATGCTGCT
>CAZTER010000407.1:0-2652 GCA_964612045.1 uncultured Bdellovibrionales bacterium | reverse complement strand
CAACGGCTTATGAAATTCCTTCATCGCATTACCAGGCTCAGGTTTTTTAGCCTCTACACCATTCGCTCTAAGTGCAACATAAGTCTCATAGGCTTTGGCGTATTGCTGCTGTTCCGCAGTCAATGCTGCTTTCTGTTCTGGCGACAATGAGCTATTTGCGGACTCAACTGCCGAAGATAGTGCTGACTTGGCTCGCGTCTCAATTGTTTTAAGTAAAGTCTTCTGCTCAGGAGTAAATTCTGGCATTCGAATCGCCAACGGAGAGGTTGCTAACCTATCTCTCTCTTCCTTAGTTCTCAGATAAGATTCAAGCAACTTTTTCTCTTCAGGTGATAGGTTCTGAACTACTGAAGAAACAGCACTACCTGCATGATTACCACCAGCTAATCCATCTAATTTAGATGTTATTTCAGATATTGTTAACAGCTTGGTAATGTCTGGCTCAGGTCGCTTTCGGTCTGGATCTAAAGTTGCTCCAGGCAAACCACCTAAATTTGGAGGTAGTGTAAGAGGAGGAGTTCCACCGCCATTCAAGGGACCACTTCCATCCAAATCAGGTCTGAAATCAGCAGTTAATCTTGGTTCTTTAATAGCACTTCCAGGGCCAAGAGACCTAAGGAGATCTCTTCGATCGGTAGGCGTTATGCCAGAGGTATTTCCACTCTCTAATCCTACTGGTGCTGTCTCCTCTTTTTTAGATACTTCAGCCCCTACAGTAGTTGCTCCAGCTGATTTACTAAGTAACGTCATAAACCCCCAAAAAGAGAAGATGCTATCCTAGTCTAATCAAGTGGTTGAGCAATTGCGCTTCAGATACATTTTAGGATGTCTGAATTATTACTAATCTATGCTGTCAGAAGATATAAGATATAGAATTAACTTATCAAATCAAAGGAATGGATATTCTAAACCTAGATAACAGATAACATAAAAGAGAGAAGAATCTCTTTTAAATGAAAGATAAAAACTGCCTTAAGAAAAGCTTAAGTGCTTCTCAAAATTCGATTCTACAACAGACTAAATATCTATCGCTATTATCTATCGATAATAAATTTTCTATTTTAAACGCCTACAGACAAGACTGACTACTGTCAGATCTTACTCAGAATCATCTGAGTCAGAGGATCCACCCTCATCATCATCGTCATCTCGAGGCTCGTGAGAAGAGAATTTGCGCTCTTCATTTTCCTGCTCTGTCTTACAATCGATACAAAGTTGTGCTTCAGGACGTGCTCTAAGACGTCCTAATCCAATTGGCTCCTCACACTCTTCACAAATCCCGTATGTTCCACCATCGATCTTTTTAAGAGCTAGGTCGATCTTCTTTAGAAGCTGTTGCTCCCTCTTTCCGATTTTTTGCAAACTTGCCTGACTGATCTCCATAGATGCTAAATCTGCTGAATCGCCAGTAGCTATTCCTTGAGTAAGGCTCTGCTCTGAGTCCTCACTAATATTAGCAAGGTGGTGCAAAATTCTCTGTTTTTTCTCATTTAGAAGATCTTGAAACTCTTCCATCTCTTTCTTTTTTAATGGCTTATTCATAGCAACCTACACCACATTACTTTTACAAAATTACTTTTGTTCGAATTAAGACTTAACCGTCATATCGACTAGCTAAGTCGATTTTAGGCTGTCCCTTAAAATGCGCGGCCACATACTGGTCGACCACGCACTGTATGTCAACTGGAAACAGATTAGTTTACCATTTAGTTGGCTTAAATTCACCAAAAACCGTACGTAGCACCTCTGAAATCTCTCCTAAGGTACCGTTTGCACGCACAACCTCAATAATACCTGGCATTATATTTTCTTTGCCAGCTGCCAGGTCTCTCAATTTATCCAACTTAGAAGCAACTACCCCTTGGTCTCTATTCTGCTTGAATCTAAGAATTCGCGCCACCTGCTCAGGCTCTAAAGCAGGATTAATTTTAGTTACGGAGATAGGAGTTTCGCTATTCGTCTGAAATAGATTAACGCCTACTACTATGCGATCGCCACTCTCAACCTTATTCTGATATTGATAAGCTGCTCTCTCTATCTCACTTTGAGGGATCCCATCTTCAATCGCGCGGAGCATGCCTCCCCTACCATCCAAGTCTTGAATTAATAGGTCCGCTAAAGATTGTAGTTTATCAGTCAAAGCTTCTACCAGATAACTTCCACCTAATGGATCTACAACATTAGGAACTCCAGATTCATGAGCGATAATCTGCTGAGTTTTAACAGCTAAGGCCGCCGCCGCCTCAGTTGGCAAACCAATTGCTTCATCAAATCCATTAGTATGTAGCGACTGAGTTCCACCCATAACCGCAGCTAATGCCTGAATTGTTGTCCTAACTAAATTATTATGAGGTTGCTGCATCGTTAGCGAGCTCCCTGCCGTTTGAGTATGGAAACGGAGCATATTTGCTCGCGGGTTAGTTATGCCGAATCGCTCTCTAGTAATCTGGCTCCACATTCTCCTAGCAGCTCTAAACTTAGCGACTTCTTCAAATAAATCGTTGTGACAATTAAAAAAGAAAGCTATCCGCTCTCCTATCTTATTAAGGTCAAGTCCCCTTACCTTAGCTTGTTCAAGATATACGATCCCATTTGCAAGTGTGAATGCAATCTCTTGCGCTGCTGTACAACCAGCTTCTCGCATATGGTAAC
>CAZTER010000406.1:0-2653 GCA_964612045.1 uncultured Bdellovibrionales bacterium | reverse complement strand
ATCTTGGAGTAGCACAGAAAGAAAAAGAGAGTATTGAAAAACTCTCGGCTAGCACAAAGCCAACTAGCTCTAAGGTGACGGCTGTTGAAGTAAGAGAGGCAGTCCCAGCCAAAACCGCAGAGCAAGATAAAGAAAAATTAACTAAGGTTGAAACACCAAAGAAGGTTGCGCAAGGATGGTATGTTCAGGTTGCTGCACCGAAAAAGAGAAGTGAAGCAGAGGCTGTTGCTTCGCGTTTAAAGAAGGAAGGATATCAGGTCCAGATTGAAACTGCCGAAGTTAAAGGTGAGGAGTATCATAGGATTATCTTAGGTCCTAATAAGGATCGTGCCTCCGCCGAGCAGCTTGTAACAAAGGTTAAGAAGGTCGGAGCTGTTTCAGGGGAACCTTTTGTTAGATCTGTGCGCTAACCTTAAAAATAATATCCTGTTTAAATTATTCTTGACGAAATAGGGTTTAAGGGAACATAGCTATATATCAGTATTTTTAGGTAGTTACGCTGCTGAGCTATGTTTGGTCTCGTAAGGTACAGGGATCTCTCATGTTTAAGTGACTTTAGCTCTTGAGAAAGCCTTTTCTAATGACGACAGTTAAATTGTAGAAAATAAAGGAGATCTTTAAGTCTCCGTTTTGATCTTATCCAGATACTTGGCATGACCAAAGAGATTGGCGAAGAAAATATTATCACACCGAACATCTCGGTCGCACATACGACTGATGTTGGTTTATGCCGTGAAGAGAACCAAGATTCATACGGAATAATTCAAACCGAATATTTCAAATGTTATGTAGTCGCCGATGGAATGGGCGGAGTAAAGGGTGGAGCAATCGCATCTAGTTTGGCGATCGATGTTCTTCGTGAGTCTCTAGAAAAAGAGAGGGAGTTAAATGAAGATGTTTTAACTCGAGTTGTTGAAGTTGCGAATCGTGCAATTTTTGAGAGAGGAGTTAATGACAATAATCTAACTGGAATGGGAACGACGTTAGTCGCTATCGCAATTCAGCGGGAGAATGTCTTTGTTATTAACGTAGGAGACTCACGAGCATATCGCTTTCACGGTAATGAGATTAAGCAGATAACTCGGGATCATACCTTAGTCGGTGAATTGTTACGCTCTGGTGCTATTAATGAAGATCAGGCAGCGAATCATCCTGTCTCGCATATGTTGACCAGATCATTAGGTCCTGTGCCAGAAGTAGAGCCTGATATAACTACTCTTAAGACGGCGGATTGCCTCGGGGATCTTTTTATCCTTTGCTCTGATGGTCTTTACAACATGGTTCATCCTGAAGAGTTTGTAGAGGTTCTACAATCCCTTCCACTAGAGGATGTCCCAGAAGAGTTGATCTCCCTAGCTAATCTTCGCGGTGGTGTAGATAATATTACCGTCATAGCGCTAAGGTTTAGCGATGGAAAGTTCACATCCTCAGCTTCCTCTGATTCAAACTCTGAATCAGGAAAAAGCACAAATTTCGTTCTTGTAAATGGACATGATTCCGTAAAGGAAGAGAAGGTTGAGAAGGAAGCTAAGGCTGAAGAGCGTGCTTCAGAAGTGACACAAACTGCTACATCTAACCCCCCTCAAACTCCAGAAGAGATAGAAGAAGAGATCAAGCGAAGAAAACGAGAAGAGCTTACAAAAGAGCTTTTTAGATATCTTTCTGTTGCATTTATTGCTGCTGTAGGAACAGCATTTATATTTTGGGGTATCTATTCATACCAATCTTTTGATCAGATTGGAGTTATAACTGCAAATTTAAATGAAAAGCATAGTGCAGACCCTGTTACTATAGTTAATGAAACAGCACAGCCTCAAATTGAGGTGAAAGAAGGAAATTTAGAGACAGCTCCTGTAGTTGATGATGGTACGATTGAAGCAGCTCAAAAAGAGCGAATAGATAATCGCCGTGGCGAGATAAATGAAAGATTAATACGGTTACGAGATCTTATGGCCGCGTTTGATCAGCCTATGACTGGTACATTAGCGGAGGCCTTTCAACGGTCGAGTGATCGGATTATTGAGGTAGATAGAGAGGGGCGAAATGTAGAGGCTTCATTGTCGGATGCTTCTAGAAAGCTATCTCAATGGCTCGGATATAAACGTCGTCTTGATACAACAGATACATTATCTTTAGCACTGGATGTCTCTAAAAGCTCTCTAGTAGTTAAGGAGTCACAAGATATATTCCGTGCAACTACATATGAATATTTAAAAGGTTATGAGAATCACAGAGCAAATCCTTTGGATCTCTCACTAGAAGCACAGGTTAAAGCGCTAGCGAAAAAAAGAGCGAATGAGGTTCGAAATCTTGATCTAGTTTTAAGACAAGCAATAGGTAATGAGATCAGCTCAACAGATAGACTTGTTGGAGATCTTACATATCGTCGAGATGAGCTGCAAAGGTTAAAATCGTTCCTAGAGATCGAGATCTCAGCAATAAAGGCAATAATGGGAAGTAATCCAACGTCTCAAGCTGAAGCTCGAGATAAGATCAAACGACTGATCTCTGAGCTAGAAGGGGAGCTATTACAGATTAGCTCTCTTTAAAGGTACATCTCCTAGATATTCAGAGTGAAGTAGTTAAATAAGTCTTCTAGTAACATACTTATAAAAAGGGCATTTAGTTAGATTTTTATGGATCGGTAGAGTCC
>CAZTER010000405.1:0-2656 GCA_964612045.1 uncultured Bdellovibrionales bacterium | reverse complement strand
AGCTATAATACGATATCTTATCCAAGAATCTTCTAGAGCATTTAAATTCATTAATTGGAATTTGCATGTCTTGGAGTGAGGGGGTCCTCCAAAAAGAATGCTGTTAATTGAGAGCGTCCTTCAAGGCCAGATTTGCGGTAAACCGTTGCAGCTTGTTGTCTAACAGTATGTTCACTTGTCTCTCGTATATCAGCGATCTCTTTAAAGCTTAATCCTTTCATAATTAGGAAAGTTATCTCTTTCTCAGCGCTCGATAACCCCCAATCTTGTAGCTGAGCATCAATCGCTTCGGTGAGTCCTCTGGATAAAGTTGCATGTGCTGCCTCCCAACGCTTTGCATCTTCACGTACAGTTGTTAGCTGGGAGTTCATCGTTGCGGTAACTGACTTCCAACTCCTAGCAACTCGTCGCCAAAGGTATATGCTAGCCGCGGTGCATAAGGAGATTACAAATAGCTCGCTTGCAACATGAGCCGGTGTGCTTCCTTCCTCTAAGTCCTCAAAGATGTCACAAATTGTGAAGACAACTAGGAAACACAGTAAGGCCAAGGCAAAAATTCGTTCTCTTTTTACTACATCTTTCTCTTCTAGCTGTACCACATCTGTCCTATCCAAAATTGTAACCTACTGACTATACTTGATTTTATAGAATAGGACACCTATGTGATATCAGATTTTTCGAAAATCCCGTCTAATCGATTTATGCAATTAAAGGATATTGAGTAGCTAACAGTGAATAGTATGTACGATGTCATAGTTATTGGAGCCTCCTTAGCCGGTTCAGCCGCTAGTATTGAGATGGCTAAGAGGGGATTGAAAGTGGCACTAGTAGATAGAGCCACTTTTCCACGTCGCAAACCATGCGGTGAGGGATTGTCTGCTCTAGGGTTGCATCAACTCGAAAGATTAGGAATCAAGGATAGGATCCTTCAGTTGCCCCATATTCCTTATACCGGTTATAGCATTAGTGTCGGTACCTCAAAAAAGTTTGTTCGCTCACCGATCTCTGGAGGGATAACGCTCCAAAGATACGACTTTGATAAAGCTGTACTGGATAAGGCCCTCGAGTATGAGAGTGTCTCGCCTTACCTCTCCTCTAAAGTAAAGAATATAGAGGGCACAACTGTTGTCCTAGCGGATCGTAATTTAATAGCAAAGAAACTTGTTTTAGCTTGTGGTGGAAATTCACCATTAATCAACTCAGTTGACTGTACGGCAAAAAGATATGGTCCAAGCAGGACAGGAGTTAGCGCTATTTATAAAGGAACATTTCTTCGAGAGGTAAACTGGATCACCATTCTCGTAAAACCGAAATACGAAATGTACTGTACTCCTCTTGCTGGTGGATTTTTAAATGTTTCTGTTCTCAAAAAAAGTAATGAGACTCTTAATATTCATTCTATTTTTGGTGATCCCTCATTAATGAAGAGTGTTTTTGAAGAATGCTCATTTATTGGTCTCCAGGATGGGCCTCTTCTAGGTCGCACAAATATTGGAAATATAAGACGGCAATGCAGCTCTCCTGATATTTTTCTTGCTGGAGATGTAAGAGAAGAATTTGATCCGATCGGTGGGATGGGGATGTCGCATGCTCTTAGCTCAGGAATAGAGGTTGCTCACAGGATAATAAAGGAGCTGTCGAGCGACAAGGAGATTTCGAACTCTTTTATTAACAACACTCGAATTACATCTTCGATGCGAAGATTTACGAGGCTAACCTACAAAACTTTAATCGGAGCCAAGTATTTTCCATTGCTTTTAAATTTTTCAGCTTCAACTTTAGGAGGAAAATGTATAAAAATACTGTTACCCGATTCTTAACAGGATCTGTCTTTGTAATCATTGCGATGTTCATACAGTCAAAAAGCGCTAATGCTGAATTTTGGAATCTTCCGCAAGAGATATCACCAGCAAGTGCTAGTATACTTTTTGAAGTAGACTCAACATGGCATGTTATCAAGGGCAAAACAGATAACTTTAGTGGTAAAGTTTGGCTTGAAGATAAAACTGATTTTAGATCTATTCGCGGCAATATACATCTTCCTGTGGCCTCGTTTGATACCGATAATAAAAGTAGAGACGAGAGGCTAAGAGAGGTTATGCATGCAGAGCAGAATCCATTTGTTGACTTTAAGATTACAAGTTTTGATTCCGCTTCCTGCGATCCAACAACTCTTATGGATCAAAATTCCTGTCAGGCAGTAATTTTTGGCGATATAACAATCAATGGGATCTCTAAAAATATCGCTCTTAATACCTCTATTGAGAAGAGCGGAACTTCTTATAAGGTTGATGGTACTTCCTCCTTAAAATGGAGCGATTTTAAGGTAGATGATCCATCGATTATCATAGCAAAACTTTATGAGGATGTGGTTATACACATTCAACTTACACTACCTTACAAAGGATAAATTTATGGCGAGTATTGTTAGTATTGCGACAGCAATTCCAGAGCATTGTTATTCTACAAGTGATGTTTCTGAGGTCGGATTAAGATGGTTAGAAAGTCAACCGGACCAGCTCGCACTATTTAAACGTTTTGTAAGCTCATCCAAGGTATCTAATCGACACTTTATACTACCTTCATCAGAAATATTGTCCCTTGGTGGAATGTCACATCGGGCTCAACTTTTTGAGGAATTTGCTGCTCCGCTTGG
>CAZTER010000404.1:0-2659 GCA_964612045.1 uncultured Bdellovibrionales bacterium | reverse complement strand
AAGCTCTAAAGCAGATGGAAGATCATGACCAAACGGCTTTTCTACAACCAAAGAGGTAATTCTCTCACCAGCCTTCAAAGAGGAAACAAGACCAGCTTCTTTTAATCTTGCCGATGTCGGCGCAAAAACAGATGGCGCAACAGCAAGGTAATAAAGATAGTTCCATCTTTCATTAGGAGAAGATGCTAAACTTTCTAACTTCGTACGAAGCTCCTTAAATCCAACATCTGAGGCAGAATCAACACTCTGATAATAGATAGATTTAGAAAACTTCTCCCACACTTCTGGGATAATCTTTCGGCGAGAATGTTTAACTAAAGACTCATATAAACTCTGTCTAAACTGCTCATCTGTTAATTTAGATCGAGCAGCACCAACGACAGCAAATTTTTCAGGCAGATACCCGTCATGAGCTAAGTTGTACAATGCCGGAATTAACTTTCTATGAGTTAGATCGCCAGTAGCACCAAAAATGACACAAGCTGTAGCTGGAGGTCTAATTACCTGACTCTCTCCATCAGGACTATCACTGACGCTCATACTTTTCCCCTTAAGATAACTTCTTCATTTTTGTCTGAATTGCGCTGATCAATTCATGATAACTCTGCTCGAAGAGAGCGACACCCTCTTTCTCTAACTCAACAAGAGTCGACTTTAGATCCACACCGAGTGATGACACTTTAGCAATAATATCATCTGCCCAACTTCCACGATCACTGATGTTATCCTTTACAACAACACCACCCAAAATAGCATTTAAAGTTGCAGGCGGAACTGTATTCACCGTATCTGGGCCAGCAAGCTGTTCTACATATAATACAGGACTAAACTTAGGATTTTTTGTCCCTGTACTTGCCCATAAAGGTCTTTGAACCATAGCTTTCTTCGCAGCAAGCTGCTTCCAATCGCTAGATCCGAACAGCTCCTGATATGAACGATATGCAGCTATAGAATTAGCGATTCCTACCTGCCCCTCGACTTCACTCCGCTCTTTAATTCCCATCTGATCAAGCTTCTTCTCGACTAAAGAATCAACACGAGAGACAAAGAAGCTAGCCACACTGGCTATATTATCAATGCTTTCTCCCTTTGATGCGCGAGTGCTTAGCGCTGCTATATATTCAGTAGCGACAGAACGATAAGCTTCATTAGAGAATAACAAAGTAACGTTAATATTTATTCCAGCTTCAAGAACAGCTCGAATCGCAGGAACACCTTCTTTTACTCCTGGAATTTTAACCATAATATTTGGTCGATTAAGTTTTGACCAAAGTCTTTTTGCTGCTTCTACTGTTCCAGCTGTATCTCTGGCAAGAAGTGGAGAAACTTCGATGCTTGCATAGCCATCCTGTCCGCCGGTTGCCTTAAATATCGGAAGAAGAAGATCTGCGGCTTCTGCGATATCGCCAACCATTAGATCTTCACAGATCTGATCCGCATCCAATCCTTTCTTGGCCAAATCACTAATATCTGAATCGTAATCAGAGCTATCAGCAATAGCTTTCTTAAATATAGTTGGATTGCTTGTTAAGCCTGACACACCGTTAGCTATTAAGCCTGCCAACTCTCCAGAGCGGAGAACCGCACGTGAAACGTTATCATACCAGATTGACTGGCCTACATTATTTAGAGCAACTAAATTTGAGTTTTTCATTCTCTATCCGTGTTTCATTAAACCGTAGAGAGACTAGCTAAATTCTCGATTTTTCAAAAGAGAATATTAAAATTAAAGGAGTACGTTGGCCTAAATTTACCAAAAGAAATAACAAAAAAGACGGCAGGAGTGATCTTATTCAAAGATAACAAAGTTCAGCTTATCAAGCTGCAAATTGCAAACTTAAACTAGCAATAATGAACAATATCGGTAGTGGTGAACTTACTTACTCAAAATCTGAGCTATTATTACTGCCACGACGCTTAATATTTTTAATAAAAGCCTCTCTAACTAAAGGCCTTGCTGACGCACGGCTGATTAGATCATCAGACTCCTTGCGTACTTGTAATGAAAGACTTGGGGTCTTTTTCTTTATAGTATCTCCAGTGCGCTCATTTACAAATGGGCGTGATACTAAATTAGTGGCAGCATTGCGTGGAAGATCTTGTGGAAGTGCATAAATCTGGACCTCATCTAACTCCACCCCTTTTGATTGTCTTCTAATAGAGAGGAAGTCACATCGAGCAGCTGCTCTTCTAGCTGCCATTACTCTTCCCTTAAGTGGTCGACGTTTTCTGAAATTAGACATAAAAAAGCTGTCCCAAAAAACTCGTGAATAGAGATCCAATATAAATTCGATCTAGCTCTGGAACTAAGACTCATCCGAAAGTCCTAAATCTCAGAGCTCTATTACGAGAGCTCTAAAAAAGTCACGAAAGAAATTATGCTGAAGAAAACGAGAAGGTAACCTATCAAAAAACGTTCAATTATATTAGCACATTAGACTAATTTTTTCAAACATAGTTTTTTGAATCAGCAAGATTTACTACTAACTACTTACTCGCCTTGCCCGAAATTGCAGCACTCTAGAGCCAGATCAAGCGGGATGTGACAAAGTTGAAAGTCCATAAATAGTTGGCTAACCAACTAATTTAATGAGGAAAAACTTACTGTTTAAGCCTCTGCTGGCAGTCGAGGAATATCCTTTATCCCAGGGTAAGAAAG
>CAZTER010000403.1:0-2666 GCA_964612045.1 uncultured Bdellovibrionales bacterium | reverse complement strand
GATCTGTCCAAATAGATAACAGGTAGCCATGAGGAAGACGCATAAGCTCTCTAAGATCCTCTAATTTTGGTTTTTCCACATGAAATGAAGCTAATGTTAGCCCAGCTAACTCTCTCTCCATCTTTGTTGGAGTTCTAGGTGGAAGAGTTGCTTCGGAGAGCGATGGGGAAGATGATGATTCTGTTTCTTGAGTTACTTGTGGGGCTTCAGAGTCTTTAGTCTTGCTACCACCACAGAGTGAACTAAGTATATTTCTAAATGAGAACATCTCTTCATCCTTGCCGCTCTCCGAATAATTTACTCGAAACTATTTCGAGGTCGGAACTGCACCTACTCCTGTTCCAGGTATAGGTCCAGGCACAAACGGCGTTCCAACCTTACCTAAATCTCGCATTAATTGTAAATAATAAGCTTGAACCAACTCAGATTCAGGAATTCCAGCATCCTTTAGAGTCTTTAAAGCCTCAGTAGTTACAGCAGATTGCTTCTTTGTTACTGAAACAGCTGCATCGGCTACCTGCTCTTGAACCTTCAATAACTCGAGTTTTCGCTCCTCTGCAACGATCTGTTCAAGTTGAGCATTGGCCTCAGGTGAAAGTCCGACACCAGAAGGAATAACTCGTTTAATCCGAATATATGTATATCCCTGTTCATCCAAGATCTTTTGAAGCTCCTCTGCAATCGCTTTACCAGTACTCAGATGGTCATCCATGGAGATTACTCCACTTGATTTTGTTAGATTACTCTCTGTTTCAGCGGCTCCATTTTTATCCTTAATTTTATCACTTGATGAAGTTACATCTTTGTATACTTTGATAATTGCTGGAACAGCGAACTTCTCAATAAACGGCTTAATATCATTGATTTCATCAGCTTTTAACTCTGTATAGATATTTCCAAAATTCTTGTCGCTATCATCTAATTCGAACATCACATCATAATCACCATAGACTCTAGCGCGCTCCTTTGTTCTCACATTGATCGGACTATCTTCTCCGGCATGAACTGTTACTGATTGTAAAAATTTAGGAAGAGTTGTTACCTTAACATGTGGAAGCATGTTCGATGGATAAAGACCTGGTTCAAGATTTGTAGCAACAAGTTCTCCACGGACTGTCTTGTACGCTGCATCTCTTTCAGACACTCTCTTTGAACAAACATAACCAACTCCACTTAGTCCAAGTGAAGCAATAGCTAATCCAGTAACCCATCCTCTTCCATTTCCATGCTCAAACATAATCCTCCAGCCTGTGTGAATTAAGAGATAATAAAAACCGACCTGAGCCAGTCTTTATATTCAATCTCGATTTGCTATAGCTAGATTATACGCTTTTGTATTTTTACCTAATTATTCTGAAATAACCATTCAGATTAATATTTATACATAGTTATTTCAACACGTTATCACTGTAAAAACTAAGTGATGAAGTCAGTTATGAAGCTGCATCTAAAGGTTGATTACTCGCTTAGGGTCTAACAAATGGAACTAAACATTACCAAGAAAGAACCAATACTAACTATTATTATTCCTGCCAAGAATGATGGGTTCATGGCGAACTTCAACTATCGCCTCGAGACTACACTTAATACGATCGCTAATTCTGCTAACCAGCTCGGTCGCCTAGAAGATCTAGAGATACTAATTAGCGACTGGGGAAGCCAAGTACCACTGAAAGAAGTTTTACAACTTGATGAAATTACAAAGCAGGTCACTCGTTACCTAATTACCCCACCTGATATAGCTGAAAAAGAACAACGCGATAGTCCTTTTCCAATCGTTATTGTTCAGAACGCCGCTATCCGACGAGCTCGAGGGCAATACATCATGCAGACAGATTCAGATGTAATATTTACTCGAACCTTCATGGCAAAGCTTTGGGAGGTTATTGATGGCAAGAAAAAGAACTACGTAGATCCACAACGTGCTCTTATAGGTTCAAAACGACGTCAGATACCATGGGATGTAATCTCACAATCTCCAGCACGCGCTGCTTTGGTTGAAGCACTAGAGAGATATGGACACGAACTTCCAATCGATACAGATCATAATTTCGGATTCTGCGCGACAGGCATGATGGTTATGCATCGTGACATGTGGTGGGAACTTCGTGGATATGATGAACGACTTATATATTGGGGATGGATGGAGATCGACCTTGGACTCCGTGCCGTGATGAAACATCCGTGGTTTGATGTCAGCATCAATCACGACATGTTTATTTATCACATGGAACATTACAGCCCAGAGACGAAACGAGAAACTACGCGGTCAAAGAATCCGATGGATCGACCTAAGCACTATGCTCCTAATAAAGAGAATTGGGGATTAGTAGATCTAGATCTCAAAATTCTTGATTACTCGACGCCAGATCTAAAGCCATCGCTTCTATTAATGTAAAGGAAAATAGATGCGCAGTGATTTTGAAGCAAGATTTTGTCAGATTATCAGAGCTCTTACTGATGGCGACGACCTTAAAGCTCAAGCTGAACTTGAAGCTTTAGCTATTCAAAATCCAGAGATGCCTGGAATAAGATTAGGAGTTGCAACTATACAAAAACAAAATGGATTTGATAGCTCTGCAAATCAGATAATCTCCGACCTTAATCGAGATTTTCCTGCATATTGGTCTGAGAAAGCACCAAGTTTAATTGATATAGGACAAAAA
>CAZTER010000402.1:0-2673 GCA_964612045.1 uncultured Bdellovibrionales bacterium | reverse complement strand
TAAATCCTTTGCCGGCAAGAACTACTTCGGATGGATCTACCTGAAGTGGGACTCCACTACGTGGATCTCTATTTAGTACTATCTGTTTTGTAGTAATTGCTGATTGGTGAATATATCCCTTTCCTCTGTTGTTCTTTACTGAAAACCATCCGTTCTCAGAATTGGTTGCTGTAAGCTCATCTCCATACTTAAGTTCAGCAACGATTGGTGCGAGGAATTTAGGGGCACTTCTCATCTTAGTTGAGTTTAAGGTAACGCGAACAGTAGTTTGAATGGATTCTTTGTTTTCTGATTCTGCAAGAGATGGAAGAGCTAGGTATGGTAGGGTAATAAAGCAAAAGATAGTTAATGCTTCTACCTTAAAGATTTTTAACCTCGATGAGGTAAGGGATCTTGTAGTTTTGGATTCCATTTATTCCTCTTACTTTTAAATACTGACTTGAGTTTTCATCTTTTATTCTATGATTTCTTTAGAAGGATAGAATAATGCGAATTCACAATAGTGTAGGTTTTATAATAATTTTCAAAGCCAATTGAAACACTTAAATCTAAGTTGGAGCTAAATAACTATAGCTGATGATTTAATGATATCAGGTTCATAAAGAAGGTGAAGAATCTACTTATATTTAGTAGTTGGCTTGTAAAGGGGAGTTTTAATCACTATTCGTCTTCTAACAAAAAATACAAAATAGTATCTACCGATAAAGCCTAAATTTCCGTAGAGTAATTTTAGGTTTTGTTTGGTTTTGAGAGTTGTTCAGAACTGAATCAGCTCTCTTCGTTGGATCTTGAGGTATCTTCTCCTGAGGTGTCTGGGATGGAATCTAACGTAGTTCAAGCTAAAGGCCGTGAAGCCAATAGAAGAGTAGAGGATCTTAAGGCTATATGTAGCCAGGCGAGATCGATAGAAGAGATTCTTCTTCTTTGGATTGGTAAGGGAAGAAAGGTAGTAGTCAGCAGAAATGATGATGATACCGAGCCCGGAATTGAATTCGCATTTCTTCTGGGTAGTGAGATATACGCACATACAATAATTCCAGTACAACGGTTCCTTGCCACTTATCCTGATTTTCAATCTTTAAATGAAGATGTCACTAGATTTGATGACCAAGATGGGAGTTCGCCCGATGGTGAGTGGTTTGAGAAGCGGAATGCCAGATTAGGAGTTCTTCTTGATGGAAGAAGGTCGGTAAATATTGCTCCGCCATCAGCTTTGGGTGAGTTAGTTCTTAGTTACGCACTCTCTTCTGTAGGTTTTGCAGAGGTAGGGTTGGCTAGAAAAGCAAACGGAGATCGTTACGTAAAACTTTCCCTAGTATATTTTGGTAATGCTGGGGTTGAGCAGGGTAGTGGATGGTATGAGCAAGCCTTAGTAAGTTTGCCAGCACTCAAGATGTATGTTCCATCAGCATATTGGGTTTAATCTTCTATCTTTATTAAAGTAAATAGCAGTTTGCTTAGACCGATACTTTCCTATCGAGTCAGTCAATAATAGGATATGGCTTCTGTAGTTCGAGCTTAATTCAGGATCTCAGTTGTTTATAACAAAGCGTTTACTTTCTATCCTAGTTCTTGGGATCTCTTCGGGGCTACCACTTGCACTCGTTTCCGGAACTTTACAAGCATGGCTCTCTGATTCGGGAATGACGATAGAGCAGATCGGATATTTTACTCTTCTGACTCTTCCTTATTCTTTTAAATTTATATGGTCTCCAATCGTTGATGCCTTTGTTCCAAAGGGATTCCGTGAATTTGGCAGACGCAAAGGGTGGATATTAATTAGCCAAGCACTGTTGGCTTTTACCCTTTTAGCCCTGAGTTTTCTCTCTCCTGCTCAATCTATGATGACATTTTTTGTCGTCGCTATAATTTTGGCATTAGCTAGTGCAACTCAAGATATTGTCGTTGATGCGTTTCGTGCTGAGTCTCTACAAGTCGATGAAATTGGTCGTGGATCCTCATTCGCTATTCTAGGATATCGAATCGGAATGTTGCTTTCGGGCGCAATGGCTCTAGGTCTAGCTGAAGTTTATCAATGGCCAGTTGTTTATGGATTAATGGCTGGTTTGCAATCAATAATTGCAGTCGTAGTTCTTACTACTCTTAAAGAGGATCTCTCAAGAAGCGTAGCGCCACCATCACTTTCAGCATCTATTGTTGGTCCTTTTAAAGAATTCTTTTCAAGAAAAAGTGCCATATTAATCCTAGTATTTATAACTCTCTTTAAGTTAACTGATGTTATGGCAGGAATGTTTACCACTAAATTTCTCCTAGATCTTGGTTACGCAAAGGGAGAGATCGCTGGTGTCGTAAAGGGACTAGGGTTATTTGCAACTCTAGCTGGTTCTGTCCTTGGGGGGTGGTGGGTAGATCGTTTAACGATGAGGAGTGCGTTAATTATTAGCACTATCATTCAAGGTCTCTCTAACGTCGTGTTTGTATGGTTAGCTTCAGTTCAAACTAGTATTTTGGCGTTAAGTGTTGCCGTAGTAGTAGAGAATATTAGTGGTGGAGTAGGAAGTGCTGCCTTTGCTGCCTATTTAGCTGGATTATGTGCAAGGTCATTTACGGCTACGCAGTACTCTCTTCTTTCTGGCTTAGCATCGTTGCCAAGGTCTGTTTTAGGAGTCCCGTGCGCTAAGCTAGTAGAGAAAACCTCTTGGGAGGCCTATT
>CAZTER010000401.1:0-2681 GCA_964612045.1 uncultured Bdellovibrionales bacterium | reverse complement strand
ATGCGCTGGACGCGGAATTCCTGAGAGCACGATCCTTTCAAGTGCTTCATCTGCCGTAGCGCATGGGATAACTCGATCGCTCGAGAGCTGTAAATCATTCATTAGAAAATGATGCGCCATAGATTGATTATGAACAGCGATTATATAACCCCGCTCAGTCAACTCTCTCAGATTTGTTGGTGATGTAAGTACCTCGAGTCCCTTCGCAGGTCTAGTACGAAAAGCTCCGCTTAGTGCAGTAGAAAAGAATGTTGGAAGAAAAATCGCTTGGTTACTTCTCTTAGTTGTGCGGTAAATTGGTCCGTAAAGATCAATTGAGCCGTTTGCTAACGCCACATCATACTCAGTATGTGGCAAGTCTGTTGTCTCTATCTCACATTCAAGTGCTGAACCTAATGCAGATATATATTCATTAAAAAATCCACCGTTAAGATCGGAGGGATCAAACATAAAGAACTGTTGTCGATTAAGCCCTATCTTTAATTTTCGACCCCTTAGGTAATCACCGAGCTTCTTGGGTTGCAGCTCTGCTCGAACTATCTGTTGAATAGCAGATGCAAATCCACTCATATCAAGCTTTACACTTAAGAGACCATTATCTGCGTCCGACTTTTTTCTAAGTCCAATTCCGGTCTCGTATGGCCAACTCTCTTTAATTCTAGCTGCTCTAAATAGTCTTGCAGGATTTTCAGCATCTAAGTTGAGTGCGATGAGTGTAAGGATTGGCTTGCTTGGGATTCTGCCGTACCTGCTAACATGTGATAGGTATTGAGTTGATACGCCACACCTCTCTGCTAGATCTTCAATACCTAGCCGCTCTCGCTTGCTCCAATTGTCGAATAGGAGATGGAACTCTCTTTTTAGTTCGTTTGATGTCTCAAATTTGCCTGGCTTATCCATGCTATTCCTAAGTATCTATTTATGCATATTGAGTATAGCACTATTGCATATTTAGTAAGTATGAGATCCCATTATTAGTATTAAGTCAGTTAAAATATATATTGAATATAATATAGTTAATACTGAATAGTATTTTTATATCTAGCTACTATGCGCAACTACTTGATATCACTAGCTATTATGTAGGTTTGGCGTTATTTACCTCGTATATTCTGAATTCAAGGAGGTAGTTATGGTTAGTGTTCAATCAATGGGTTTAGGCCTAGCAGATGCAGCAGAAGATCTTTCAGAAGCTTCGTTTCCTACTCGCGGTGGAGCTGAAACAACGCCATATAAATTCGCCAAATCTCTCTATTCACACTTCACGCTACCTGAGATAGCTGCCCTAGCGAAGGAAGTTGAAAAGGCAAAAGACACGCTTAGATATTTCCCACCTGGTAGTTACTTAGAGTTTTCAGCTGAAGGAGACAGAGGCAGTTACTGCGAAAGTAGTTGGCGAACCCTTTATGTAGAACTCAAGTTCAAGGGACTTGGTTCTCGTGGCTCAGGAAGAGAGTCTATAAGCATCAGCTCTTCGCCTACAGCCGCAGTTCGTAGGTACCTAAAGTCGCTCTCCAACCCTGGAGCTTCAGATGAAGTAGATTCAAGTGATTGGAGGTAGTATGCTCTCACTAAACACTGCATTTACCCCGAAATCTATGACCGATCTTAGAGACTTGGTAACTGAGCATCCGGACTTTCCAAAGCCTGGAATCCTCTTTAGGGATATCTCCCCTATTCTGGCTGATCCGACGGCCTTTCGAGAGCTAACGGAGAGGCTTGCTAATAAGGTTAGGTCTTCGGGAGCAAACAAGGTCTTTGGACTCGAAGCACGGGGATTTATCCTTGGGGCAGCAATAGCCTTAGAGCTTGGTATTCCATTTGTTCCTGTCCGAAAAGTTGGAAAACTACCCGGCGAGACGGTTCGCGAAAGCTATAAACTGGAGTACGGCGAGGCCACCTTTGAAATTCAAACTGACAAGGTGAGTAAGGAAGATAAAGTTGCTATTGTTGATGATCTACTCGCCACAGGAGGAACTGCTGAAGCTGCGGCCAAGCTAGTGCATGCATGCGGAGGTAGTGTTTCCGGTTATTTCTTTGCAATCGAGTTAAGCGAACTTGGTGGTAGAGATAAACTATCCAAGGGTGAGATCTTCAGTTTAATGAGTTACTAGTTGTATCGGAGAGAGTTGTAATGTTGTTAGCTACACAAGAACCAAAACTTCCTAGAGCAGATAGTCGTACCCTTCTTCAAACTGTTCAGGTTCCTACCGCTACGATTGTAGTGGTTAATCGAGATAACTTAGATCAGATACTAGTCGCCGATAGCTCAAAGCACTCTCTCCCTGTTCTTTCTGGTGGCAAAATTGATGATGCAGACATTATATCCGCAAATATGCGTGAGTGTGCCGAGGTCTGTGCTCGTCGCGAACTAACCGAAGAGCTTGGTATTGAAGTTACAAAACTAACTCATGTAGGAACACTCTCAGTGCAAGATCGAGATGTTCGTGAGGTTCCAGTAAAAAAACTTCGTGGATCAGTTGCAGGACAGGCATTAACCATGCTGCATGATGATATAGTCGTAAAGGCTTGTTACGGCGAGCCGGATTACATCTTCGTTGCTATAGTCGATCCTGACTCCGTGAGAGAAAGTTCAGAGTTAAAAAATCCTCGTTGGATTGATCGCAATAGTGTAAAAGATGGCGTACTAGGTGCTTCACATCATCTCGCAGTTGCTATGT
>CAZTER010000400.1:0-2696 GCA_964612045.1 uncultured Bdellovibrionales bacterium | reverse complement strand
TCATTCTAACAAAGGAAATGAAATTGAATACCGGATAATAGGTGCCGATGGAATTATCAGATGGGTACACAACCGATGCAAAATCATCTACGATGAAAAAAACAATCCTCTCCGCATAGACGGATTAATTTTCGACATTTCAGACAGAGTTCATGCAGAAAACGAAGCTAAACAACTTATCAACGCTATCGAGCAAAGTTCTAATGCAATTTTAATTATAAATCATAAAAATATCCTAAGTATATAGAAAATAGAGAAATCATTTTTAAACTATTTAACAGTTCGAGATGAAGTTAAATTAGTCGAGGCATCGTTAATTAGATCTCGTGGAGAGGATTTTCTAAAGACAGAGGAGGGAACCCTAGTAGTAATTAGAGATACTATTGGAAGTGCTGCTAATTTTCTCTCCATATACGAGTCACTAACCATCAATACTACCCGCCTATTATATCTCCTATCCCATATGACAAGAGGAGAATCTCCTGAGGTAAAAGAAGAAGCCAGAGAGATCTCTCAATTTGCTATCAAGTTATTAAGGGACTGGCGCAGTTGGAGAGAGTCTATTGTAAATGAAGCTGATAGAATCTTTGGTAATGGAGACGGTAGTTGGCCGCTCTCTCGTTGCTTTAAAACTCCCCTAAGACAGTCTCAGGCAAAATATGAAGAAAACGGCTCTATAGCAGCCTAAACTTCGCGTTTTTCTTGGAAATGTGTATATTCCAAGAACTATGAGTATCGAAAGACCAGAACAAGAAAGAGTCCGTTTAGCTAAACTAGAAGCTTTAAGATCTCAGGGATATCCTTATCCTAATGATGTAAAGGTAACTGCATCAGCAGCAGATCTATTAAATTCAGAGCCACAAGATCCTGCGCAATCTCCCCGCCATACGATCGCAGGAAGACTTGTTCAGATTCGTCAGATGGGAAAAGCTAGTTTTGTGCATCTACTAGATGGCACAACTAGAATTCAGATGTATGTTAAAAAAGATGAGATTGGTGAAGATGCTTATACAGCATTCAAGGACTTTGACATCGGAGATATCATTGAAGCCACCGGTTATCTCTTCGTTACAAAAACAGGGGAGAAGAGTCTCCATGTTGAGAAAGTTCGTCTTTTAGTAAAGGCTCTTATTCCACTCCCAGAAAAATGGCATGGGCTAGCTGATGTTGAGACGCGCTATAGATATCGATACGTCGATCTAATCTCAAATCCAGAAGTGCGGGATGTTTTCAAAAAGAGAAGTGCTATTATCCGCGCTGTGAGACGCTTCTTAGATAATCGTGGCTTTTTAGAGGTTGAAACTCCGGTGCTTCATTACGTTCCTGGAGGTGCAACTGCTAAGCCATTTCCTACTCACTACAATGCTTTGCATTGCGATATGTTTCTGAGAATCGCTCTAGAGCTACCATTAAAGAAGTTAGTTGTTGGAGGATTTGAAAGAGTTTATGAGATCGGCAGAAACTTCAGGAATGAAGGTGTCTCAAGAAAACATAACCCTGAGTTTACTATGCTTGAGTTCTATCAGGCGTACGCCACATTCGAGGATCTAATGAATCTTACTGAACAACTTTATTCTGAAGTTGTTCAAGAAGTTTGTGGATCTCTCCAGATCCCTTATGGAGATAACACCATCGATTTCACCGCTCCATGGCCACGATTAACGATGCTTGAATCGATTCATCAAGTTGGAGGAGTTTCTCGCTCTTTCGACCTTAATTCATTAGATGGCGTCATTGCAGCAGCTAAAGAACATAAAGTTCATTTAGAGGAAGCAAAGGATTGGGGTAGAAGCTTAGAGAGTCTTTGGGGTGAGTTAGTAGAAGGAAAGTTAATTAACCCGACATTCATAACTCAACATCCGTTTTCAATCTCTCCATTAGCCAGACAGAACCAACAAGATCCTAAAGTTACAGACCGATTTGAGTTAATCATCTCAGGCATGGAATCAGCAAATGCTTTCTCAGAGTTAAACGATCCGATAGATCAACGCGCTCGCTTTGAATCTCAAGCAGAGAGAAAGGCTGCAGGAGATGAAGAAGCTAGTGATATTGATCAAGATTTCTTAAGGGCGCTTGAATACGGACTTCCTCCAACTGCTGGTGAAGGAATCGGAATAGATCGTTTAGTAATGCTATTAACAAACTCTCCTTCTATTAGGGATGTATTGTTATTCCCACAACTTAAACCCGAGTGAGATTATTTAAGTTTTTATTATCCATATGCGAGTAGCAGCACTTCGGAGACTAAAGTCTCCGCTCCATAATATTTACTTGTAAGTAAGATTAACTTTCAACATCTAAAGCTTTTTCACTATGAAATGTGTGCTTTTCCTATGGAACGAGGACTTTAGTCTTCGAGATAGAAATGCTCACAGGGAATAGGTAGTATTTATAAAATTTTCTAGTGTAAAAACTATAGTTTAAAGTGGTTATTACTTTGATCATCTTCACTTAGTTTACTTTTATTTTGTAAGAGTAAATTTTTTTCTTGTATAACACATGCGATTACTGTAGGGTTATTATCGTCATGAGAAATTTCTGTACTCATCATTGCTTCACACCACATGCGCTCTAAGCGCAAAAAAATTCTGATCCATACAATTTAATATTTTTTCTATTTGCTCGATAACCACTAGAGATTCTCTTTCTCAGTTATCACTGCAAATAGCTCCAAGTTCATCAATCCGTTTTAAGCG
>CAZTER010000399.1:0-2702 GCA_964612045.1 uncultured Bdellovibrionales bacterium | reverse complement strand
CAACACAAAAAATAAGGGTAAGATCCTGAAAGATCGAATATTTATTCTAATTTAATCGATAAAGTACCGAGATTTAAGGGGATAGTGCCCCACTTCCCGAAAATACCCGTCCTGTCTGCTTTGGAAATTATACGAGGGCTTCTCAACAAGAGAAAAAACTTCACTATTCAAGAGAATTTAAGGAGTACCTATAGAAACAACCTAACTAAGAATGATCGGATTACTCTCTATAAATATAACGGATTATCACACCTAGTTTAGTCATCTATACTTATTAAGGGACTACAAACACAGTGACAACGAAAACAGAGATGAAAAATAATTCTACGAAAGAGACCAAACCAAGATTAATTACTGTCTCTACTGCGCTTCTAAAGATAACTTCATATGCATTGATCTTAGTTGGATTAATTCTATTTTATACTCCAACATCTTCAGCGCAGGTTCGCGCAATGAACGTAATTTCAAGTGCAAACGCGCAAGATATCTCAGATCTGTTGAACAACTTAAACGCCAACATGAGATACTCTCTGACCTTTGGAGAATTTGCAGACACAGCAAACAAAGAGCAATATTTTGCTGCACTATCGGAGGTATTAACTCGCTTTGATAACGAAATACTTCCGCAGTTCTCTGCTAGGAATAAAAAGATCGTACTTAGTCTAGCTAATCCACCTGGGGGATTTTCAAGTCGTGCTGATCCACGTCCAAAAATGAGGATCTTTGATGAAGCTTGGGCACAAGACGCGATGATAGAAGTTTGGGATCTTTTGTCAAAACGTTACGCAACAAATAAAACTATCGTTGCCTATCACATTCAAAATGAACCTGCCGTAGGAAATGGAACTGCTCCTGGTCTTCTAAATTGGTACAAACTACAGGAGAAACTAATTACAACGATTCGTCTTAACGACAAAACACATCCGATTTCAGTGGCTGCGGAGTATTCGGACCCAAATAAACTTAATAAGATTAAACTACCTAAAAAGCCTGGACCGATCTGGTATAGCTTTAATTTCTACCAACCAGCGAAATTTCTCCGACAAGGTGTAGATGTCCCTGCTTACAAGCTTTGCTTTCCTAAAGGAGAGAAAGGAATTCAGCAGATTGAGAAATCTCTTCAAAAGGCAGTTAAATTCACTAGAGGAAAGAAGGTTTTTGTTTCAGAATTTACGACAACACGCTTTGCTCCTAAGGGTTGTGGGATTCAATTCCTCGACTCGATACTCAAGACTATGAAACGCTATAAATGGAGTTGGGCATATCATGCATGGCGCGAAGCTGCTGTTTGGAGCTTGGAGCTTCCTGCACTTGAAGACAAAGATGGATCTCCATCTGAGCGCTTCAAAATGCTTAAAAAGAACTTCAAATAGCTAGTTACTAAGTGAGTCAGCATCCCACTGCTCTTTTGCTTTACACCAAGCCTGA
Organism: uncultured Bdellovibrionales bacterium; assembly: GCA_964612045.1. Classification (GTDB taxonomy): domain Bacteria; phylum Bdellovibrionota_C; class UBA2361; order UBA2361; family UBA2361; genus CAZTER01. The sequence continues at coordinate 1,274 of CAZTER010000399.1, read as the reverse complement.
TTTGAAAACTTAGTATAAGCCACAAAACACAATCGACTATGACATTCAATAGGATCTGGTTTCCGATGAACTAACCCCGGAATAGGCAAAAATGGAGGTGTCTCTTTAAATTTACTACTTCCCCAGAAACTACCTCTCATCAGCAAGATCTCTCCTGTTTCAGCTTTATAGGCCTTATCCTCAGTGAACCGAGCTCCTATTGTTTGATAAGATCCATTAGAACCTCTAGCAGAATCAGTATCACGAGAGGCTACATAACGAGTACCAGGTCCAGAAAGAGCTACTGTAGCAACGATGTTGTTGGCATCATCATGATAGCGCTCACCAAGTCCTGCGGCTCCTAAACATAATCGCCCGTTGATAATACTACCCTTTGGAACAACAGCACTAACTAGATCGTAAGTTAAGTATACTCTCTCCATAATGTAAGCGAGATCTGCACGAGATGCATTAATTCCAGAAGCAGAGAGTGCGCTCATTATTCCCTCTTTAAGATACTCTCTTTGCATATCATTAAATTCTGTACGTCCCCAATTCTTAGCTCCCGTAGGAGCACTTCTTACCAAACGAAAAAGCTTAGTAATCATCGGCTCAGAGAGCTCCCTTCCCTCGAAATTAGGGAAGATGACTCCATTCACTTCTGGAGTAAGAATTGTGGCAACATCTGCTATATCTCGACCAAGTTTTACATTTGAGGGAAGAGTAACAGGAATACTAGGGAGAGAACTCTGGTTGAGATCTAAAGTCCCGCCATTAGAAACGGATGCAACACCAGATACCGAGGCTATTGGGCCCCCTCTATACAACTAAACTATTCTGCAAGCGCACTGTAAGTTATTTTGTAAATTATTCTACAGTGACACTCTTTGCTAAATTCCTTGGAAGATCTACATCAGTTCCATTAGCTACCGCAATATAATAAGCAAGAAGCTGCAAAGGAACAGTCAAAACAATCGGACTTAGAAGCTCAGAGATGTGCGGCACTTCAATTAGAACCTTGGCTACAGAACGCAACTCTTGATTCACAACAGCATCAGTTACTACGATAATCTGACCACCACGAGACTCAACTTCCTTAAGATTTGATACGGTCTTTTCAAATAAGAGATCTGATCTTTGCAAGACCACAACTACTGGAATATTCTCATCAATCAAGGCAAGTGGACCATGCTTTAACTCTCCAGCTGGATATCCCTCAGCGTGAATATAGGAGATCTCCTTCATCTTGAGAGCTCCTTCTAAAGCAATTGGGTAACAGACCCCTCGTGCTACAA
>CAZTER010000398.1:0-2704 GCA_964612045.1 uncultured Bdellovibrionales bacterium | reverse complement strand
TTCTTGATTCTCAACATGGGAAGTATTGGATCACCCTAGAACAGTTCAGTGCGTCGATATACTGGGCGAATACTGAAGTTGTAAGCAAAAAGTAAGGGGCTTTCCAAGAATTCAAGGCTGGATAACAATCTGGCAAAATGAAATTTAAACTAATTCTAACGACAATTATTCTGTTAATGCTGGCACTGATTATTATCTCTGCTCCAGCAAGCTGCCTACATGATTTTACTATTTATTGGAAAGCTACCTCAAATTTCATTCGTGGTTTTAGTCCATATGATCTTCCTAATTATGAAACTTATTTAGAGCAATGCCCAGCTCTCGGTGTATCAAATATCAATATGAAAGCGTGGGGACCTCCTTGGTTATTTGCTCTTTTAGCTCCGATTGGAATGGTATCACTAACTTTTGGAAAGATTATTTTTGTTCTCGGGTTTATCGTTTCGATACTAGTCGCGTCTATATTCCTTCTAAAGGTGTATGGCTTGCCTTTAAAAACTAAGAGTTTCGTACTCTATTTTTCTCTGGCTCCAATCGGTATCTGGTGGACCACTTTGCAGTGGGGATCTCCTAGTTGGTTTATCCTTTTAGGCATAGCTGGCTTTCTGTCCTTTTCGTTAAAAAAAGCTGATTTTTTATCGGGATTATTTCTAATAATAACCTTAGTTAAAGTTCATTTAGTAGTTTCATTTCTTGTTGCAGTACTTCTTCGAGCATTGTTAGAGAAGCGCTACCAACTTGTATTTGGATTCTTCTCAGGATTTTCTATCTTATTATTGATTAGTACCTATCTAAATCCATTAGCCTTTTTTACATTTTGGGAGATGTATAACTCTGACGCATTTAGCTGGTTAACAAGCGCAAGTATTCCTAGTGTAATAACAGGAATTTTACCAGCAATCAGAGAGGGAGCTTTTCTGATATGCATCATAATGCAATTATTATTTGCTATCTATTTATCAAGAAAAGAATCATTCGCTATCTTAGCAGCAGTAATGCTTCCACTCTCAGTAGCCTTTTCTCCTTTTGCATGGGGCCATGACTATATTGTTTGCTTACCAGCATATATCTTTCTTCTTAAGATTATTTGGGAGAGTAAAAATAAAGACTTAAATAGGGGATATATCATCAGGGCTATTATCTTAGTAAATTTGATTGCTCTATTCTTGGCAGCTAAATTTTTTATCCCTGGATGGTGGTTTGTGTCGTATGGAGTAGCTCTAACTATTATAACTCTGCACTCCTACTTCGATAGAAGGGAAGAGATCTCTTATGTATTTTCACAATAATAAATCTTTTTGTCTGGCGAGATTTACTACTTCTAATAGATTCTCTTAGGTAATTGCAAATATTACATAAATACTGAAGCAACAAGATAGATTTGTCGGATCCTCCATAGAGTAAATCTAATAATCTATGGAATCGACATTAGCTAAACAACCTCCAGCAAAAGAGGCGCCAGCAGAGTGGTACTTGGCTTTTAGAGATGTACTATTTCTTAGCAAGTCGCATTTCGTTGATTTTTTATCTCAATTTAATCTTACTCCAGATCAACTAGAGTTCAATGTTCAAACTGGTAGATGTACAGGAAAGGGAGGGATATATTCCTGTGAGTCAAGAGACTCTGGCATTCGTCTATATGGCCATGGAATAGATCTTTTATATGCTGCAATAGATGCGCCGCTTGATGATGTTAAGAAAGAATTAACACATTTCTCCAGGCCTATATCTATAATAGAGAGAGATTGTAGTGAGTTATTGTTCCCGCATGAGCTTGAAATGATCCCCCAATTAGATGGCATGAGAGATGATCCGATTGGAAGAGAGTTGAGTTTGGCTAGATTAATAAGGCAGTTGTATAAAACAGAAAGCCTTTCTGATTTTAAGAATCATTTTAATCAACTTGTTGAAGAGCTAAGGGATGGCATTCCATATACATCAAGAGGTAAAAACGCTCTTAATCAAGGGAGGACGCTGCAACTTTACCTAACATCTTTTATTACAGATCCTTTAAGGTTGAGTTCTGAAATAGAATCTAAAGCAAGCGGAAGCCTTGAATTGCTGGAAAGTGCAGATTGTATTGCTGATGAGACACGCACTAAAAAATTTCTATCAGCAGTGCGTCATGCAGTTTCCTCTAAACTAGCTCAGACTGAGAGTGATCTTAATATTTTGGATGCAGGTTGTGGAGCTATTCCAATCCAAGCGATTCAAGCCGCTTTGATTGATCCGAGAGTAAAAGTTACAGCATTAGAAATAAGTCCTAAATCAGCTGAGATGGCAAGACAGATCGTAAAATCCATAGGATTATGCAATCAAATCGATGTAGTTGTAGATGATGCTCTAACTTATGTTCCAGATAGAAAAGTAGACCTAATTATCTCAGAAACACTACAAGCTGCTTTAGCTGGAGAGTTTGTAGTTCAGATCCTAAATCACCTAGGACAGTATCTCTCAGATGGTGGGAGTATGATTCCAGTAAGTGCAAATGTACGAGTGGGATTAATTCCAGTATCACAACATACTGCGCCTACAGAGACAATAAGTACAAAATTAGAGGATGTTCCTGTTACAACCCCGATGTGGTTAAAAGAGATCTCTCATGTATTTGGTGAGCCTTTAGAGAAGATTAGATTTGAAATTAGTGCAGCGCCTAGTGTTAATGAAGATGTGGTTGTTTGCGTGGGTATCAGTGTTAATTTGG
>CAZTER010000397.1:0-2704 GCA_964612045.1 uncultured Bdellovibrionales bacterium | reverse complement strand
CTACATCAGAATCAATTGCTCGAACCGTTTTCATTACTCCATCAGAGATCCGTCCCCTAGGGAAATCTGGTCTTGCGATTGAAGAATATTTACCGTTATTGACGAAGGTGTTTTCTGCTTTAATTCCCAACTGATTATGGAAAGGCGAATCAAACCAACTCCATTTACGATCTTTTACTCCTAGGACAAAAACACTTGCAGAGGGTTTTTCTTCACCTAAAGAATCATCAGTAATTCTTAGAAAATCACCATTTCCCTTAACTAATTTGTCATAGATAAAACGGTAAACGGCATCGTAGCCAGATAGCCTTGTTGCACCATTAGAGGAATTTGAGGTGTAGGTAAAATCCTGAATTGATCCGAAAGTACCTTTAACTTTGCTGGTATCAACAACGACGATATAGTAATCCGTTGGTCCTAATCTCTCAGCTAAAAGATCTAGTTGAGCTTTTGAAACTGTAGAAGATCCGATCGAAGGATCTGTCACAAAGTAAACATGGCTCTTAGCATCAAAGATTCCTGGAAGCTCCTCAACAGACTTAATTTCAGTCGCTACTTTAGCGAACTCCTTCTGCGCCGTTTGATCAGCTTTCTGAACTATCGGTGTGGGAGTTGGTGGAAGCTCTGTTTGCTGTGCTGAAATAATAGATGGAGAAGAGAGCGCACCTAGGGCAATAGTTGCAGCGATAACAGCAGGCAGATCGTTGGCAGCAACGGAATCATCTCTTCTAACAGCACTCTCTTTCATAGATCTTCCAATCAAGGACTTTAAAGTTATTTATGAATTATATATACTTGCTACTTCCGATATGTTTTTATACGCCACGGGAGCAAATAAGCAAGAACCATTTAAGATCTAACTAAAACCTAACGCTGAGGGAGTATACAAGCTCGCCCTAGCTACTCAAATTTTTAAGGAGATTTGCTTAGCAATTTTGCTTTCCTTAGAATCTGGATAAATATCGAACAATCGAGGTCTATCTTAATGTTTAGCCTTTTGAAAAAATTCCTCCCAGACGCTGGTAGTGCAAGCACTGAAACAGAGGATCTAAAGACACTTGTTGGATACTCCCCAGAAGCTGCTCGAGAAGCAGCCAGAGAGCTTACTGAACAAAAAACTAAGATCCTTCAGCTCGGTCGTGACATTAAAAGAAATGGTGGCGGAAAACCAGATTCTGAACTTGAGAATGCGATTACTCAGGTTGCGAATTTTATTGGTAAAGTTGCTCAGAACTTACGCCAAGATTCTAGCGATCTTGCAAGATTAAATCTCGCTCAATTCGCACTTAAACCTTTAATTGAATTGATGGAAAGGTTTTCAAAACAAGTAAGCCTTGGCAATACTGACCTTGCTAGCAAATCGCGCATCGCTACGATCTCTGCATTAAATGAAGTGACTTCAAAATTCAAGCAGTTATCAGAGGGAACATTACAGATTGATGACAACGTAATGCTAAAAGCCCTTGAACAAACCGTTAAAGATCTTTGCAATTCCTAATGTAATATCTGTGAAAAGTGAAAGCTTTTTGAGTACAAAATGATTTGATTAGGATTCAATCCCGCGTTACTCTTCCACCGAACTTTTTTATTTTATATGTGAGATAAGTTATGTCCTCTAGTAGTGCACAAGCTTCTTCAGCTCCAACAACATTAGCAGAACCAACAACAACTACTGTGCTCCCACCTGTAAGAGAAGAATCTACTCTTGCTACCGTCAGTGCTCCATTGGCTACAGTTGAAGTAATCCCATCAGATGCACTGACATCGAAAGCAAATTCAATGCTTGAGATGCTCCGCCGTGCAGACAACGGAGAGCACTTAGTAGCAGAAGCTCAAAAACTTGCTGCGGCTACAAAAATTGACGATCTCTCTCCTCTATTAAACTATAGCGAAACAGCTAGAGCTGCGATGAATGCTATCTCTGATCAGATCATTGGAGATGCTACAGTTGGAGGTAGCGGAACTATTGGTGCTCTCTTCTCCTCACTAGAGAACGACAAAAAGAAACTTGATATTGAAGCGCTTAAAAAAGAGCCAGGTCTTATTGGAAAATATCTTTTAGGAAAAGATTTCTCAGGTTGGTTTGGTAATTTTATCTCTAGTATGTGCGATCCTGTAGTTAAATTCATCGAGAGATATAAGAAGCTAAAGCCTCAAATTGATAAAAAAGAGGCCCTCCTTAAAACAGAAGAAGCAGCTAGAATAACAGCTAAGAATCAACTTACTGCTCTTAAAGGTACAGTAATAGATGGATTTAGAACTGTAGAAGTAAGTATCGCTGCAGGAGAGCTTGCACTCGAGAGAGAACATACAGCTTTTAACGCAGCTCTAGATACTTTTAATAAGACAGGTGACAAGCAAGATATCGTGGCTCTTACAAGACTCAGAGACTGGAGAACAGCAATTCTATCTCTAGATAATCGTTTAATGCGTCTGCAGGGATTCAGATTTGATTCTGCAAGCAGCATTCCACTAGTAGATGATGCGGTTCGAAGTGAAGAAGAGCTTAAGAACAGCCTTGAAGACATAAGAACTATCATTATTACATCGATGCGTAAGTGGGTAGCTCTTGGCGTCAGTGCTCATAGACGGAAGAAAGCTGCAGATTTTGCATCATCAGTTGCAGACTCTGCTCGCTCAGCTAGACAGGCCACTATCGAACTACAGGGCGAAGCACAGGAAGCTATGGCAACTTTAAACACTA
>CAZTER010000396.1:0-2711 GCA_964612045.1 uncultured Bdellovibrionales bacterium | reverse complement strand
CTACACGACGCTCTTCCGATTAATCAACGGAGTAAAGGATAGCAAACAAGCGCTAGATCAACAGCTTCTCAAGATTGTACAGTTTAAGTCCCTATTTGGCGCGCTAAAAATAGATGCAGAAGGTATTATCTCCTATACACCTACTTACCTAAAAATTTGCGAGGAAAAACGCGTACCAGTATCCGCAAATGAGATCTTAAATAATATATGTCCAAACCCTGAATCTAACTCAAAGGAATAGCAATCAGAGGTAACCTAGACTCTTTAAATTTTTTAGCCCATCAGGAGATAGATTTGACTCAGAGGGCTCTTCGTTCGCAATATCTCTATCCTCCTCAACCGGTTTTAATCCAGCATCATGAAGAGCCTCTAGTTTTGCTAGCTTCTTTTTTAATTCAATGACCCTATCTACCTCAACTGTAGCAAGATTAACCTTCTCTTCAGGATCATTGTTGAGATTATATAACATCCATCGAGAACGGCCTCGATCATGGATTAACTTATATCCATCTGGACTCATTACAGCTATTAAATTTGGCTGCAAACGATCCCCTTGAGAAACCTGTCGATATGCTACCTCCGCAAATAAATCTCTCTCTAACCCTGCCTTTTCCCCGGCAAGAATCGATTTCGCTAAGCTTGCTCCTCGTGCTTTCTTAATAGTTTCGCCTGTAGCTAATTCAAAAACTGTAGGTGCTACATCCAGTAAATTTACCGGTGTATTATCGACTAATGCTCTAACTCTACCAGGAGCATGAAAAATCAAAGGAATATGGAGCAGCTCGTCGAATAACGTTTCAGTATGTCCAAGCGAGGTATGCTCCATAAATTCCTCACCATGATCCGCTGTAATAACAATAATTGTATCTTGGTACTTTCCTAAGCTTTTAAGGTGCTCAATCAACCTAGAGATATGATGATCAGTAAAGGCAACCTCTTCACGCTGTAGATCCTTCAGATATTCTATATCCTCAGGAGTAAAATCGCCTTTTCTTCTCATTAGCGCATTTAATGACATCTTCGGTTTCAGATCTCCCTTATAGTCATCTGCCTGAGTATATCCTTCATGATCAAGATACCTAAAATGCGGATCAAAAAGATGAAGAAAGAGAAAGAAGCGATCATCATTAACCGAGTTTAACCACTGATTTCCATTATCGATTACTTCAGGTGAAGTAATAGCTGCATGAGTATTTTTATGGGTGTTTAGCTGTTTATATTCATCGAATCCTTGTTGATATCCAGAACGTGGACCGATAATAGTGTGCGATACAAATCCTGCCGTTTTATACCCCTTCGCTTTGAATAATTCCGCTAACGTATCTTCTCGCTCAGGCAGTTTATCCTTAATTGAATTTACAAAATGCTCAGAGGGTGGTTTCGATGTAAACAGCGAAGCAATAGACGGCTTTGTCCATGATGAAACTGAGCGTGCCATGGTAAAAGTTGCTCCATCCTTTGCTAATCCATCTATAGTAGGAGAGTTATCTAACGTAGAGTTGTATATTCCTAACTGCTTGGCTGGAAGTGTATCAACTACGATTAGTACGACATTAAGCTTGCCACTATTTTGAGTTGTTCTTGTTGAATTACAACTTATAAGGGCTAAAAGAGAGATAGAAAGCCCCAAAACGCTAATAATATATCTAGAATTTATGCGCATAACTTTACCTCTCTAACCAAGCCACTTTACCAGATTTAACCATCGCATCACTCTCACCCCTCTCTTTTTTAAGAGAAAGAACTCTAAACGAGCGAGATTCTTTAGCACTAGATTGTGCTTCACAAACGAGAGATGAACCGAACATAAAGCCCCACTCTCGCGCCACGCAGAAATGGAATCTATTAGAGTAGAGCCAGTATGCCGAGGCCGCAAGAGCGCCCCACGAATCATTACTAACAGGAGAAAGCCTTATCTCTGTCTCCTTTGAAATCGATAATTTATCTACGATATTTTGAGTTGCTACATGACATCCATGCGGAGATTTAACTAAGTCTTCTGAGGAAACAAACGAAGAAATTGCTCGATATCCAAGACAAAGAGTAAGTATCAGAATGGGTACCTTTAAATAAGAGGATTCGAGTACCTTATTATCTACAGAGGAGATAAGGACAAATATTGAAAATATAGACACGCCAAACTGATACATCATTAAGTAATGTTGCAGGTCTCCTCTAATTCCCAACGCCCCTAAAAATCCACCTAATAAAGAGACTATCGCGACTATTACTAAGGCTCTCTTATCTCCATTTAAAACCGAGAGTTGCACAGACAAGAGGACAAAGAGCGAGATGAATCCAATTGCACCATACCAACTTGAAAAACCAAGGAATGAAGATAGATATGAACCAACAAATCTAAGGGCTGGCCAAAAATCAGGCGCAGATTGATCTGAATTACCCAAGAAGAAAAAACTAAGTAGCTTAAGAAGATTACCGCCACCATTAAGGTACGCTTCTTTTAATGGCAGCACTGCCATTAATCCGACGACAACAATACCTGAAGCAATCGAGAGTAATCCTAGAAAACTAATCTCCCTTGTCCCCTTCAATAATCTTAAAAATGTCCCTACTATAACAAGGGAAAATAACGGAAGAATCACTGCGGCTGTCCCAATATGATTCGATAAAGACAAGCCTATACAGAGCAAGAACCACAGGCTCCACTCATAGCGAGCGAATAGCAAAAGTGGTGTTGTACAAAGCACCAC
>CAZTER010000395.1:0-2720 GCA_964612045.1 uncultured Bdellovibrionales bacterium | reverse complement strand
TGGATTGCTTTTTAAAAATTCTTTAAATACAGGCTCAACAAGAGCCAATACAAATTCTGTAGAATTTACTGCTGCTGAGTCCTTTGAGTCATACCCTGAAAATCCCTCTCGTCTGGCAGCATCTGCCCATCGTTGATGAAGGCTCGCTCTGCTAGCAATCGCTTCTAAGTCACGTTGCTCAGGAGAGCGAGCGTCTAACTGTGGATTATGTGTCCAACCACTTATGCGACTTATTTGAGTATTAAGATGCTCAGCTGGATCTAAAGACTTAATTACTTGCCCCAACTTTGTTGTTTCTGGAACCAATGCTTTAGCTAGCCCTAATCCAAGTCCAACATCTCCATCAACTCCTACCTTAAACTCAGTCTTTGGTCCGCCAAATGTAATACTAGCTGATAATCCAAAGATCGTTGGAGACTCTCCATTCTCTCGACTCGAGCTACTAAAACGATCTAAGAGTGATGGAGTAGGTTGTAAAAATTCCTTTGATCTACCGACATCTCTAAATCGAGCACGATCAAGGTTATTTTGATCTCGTGCTTCTTCAACGATAGACCGATCGTCAGCTCTCTGTGTAGTTTTTGTAGCCTGAGACACCATATCTATAAATCAGGCTAATTCATTAATTTGACTCTGATTTTTGCTAACTACAGAACAAATACATAAATCTAATTAAATTAAATGCTTAGCTATTCAGGCTAGCAGGAATATCATTTAGCGCTAATATGCGAATCGGAGCTTTTACAAGCTTTGGAGTAAAAGCTCTCAGACTAAATACTATGGACTTCTAATCTCACCACGGAGAAGGATCAATGTTTACAGAAGCTCTAGATACCTACAACGATATTGCACCTTTCCTCTTAATAGTTGGAGTAGTTTTATTTATCTATGGAATAAACAGAGAGGGCGCTATTAAAAAAATTCTTTCTCATGGCCAGAAAACAATCGGTAAGGTTATTGAGCTCCGACAAGATCCTACAAAGTCACTGAGTAATCAAAGCAATATCGGACTTGCTCCTGTAGTTGAATACTCAACTGTATCTGGAAATACACTACAACACGTATCAACTACATACAGAGAACCATGCAGATATACAAAGGGAGAAAGTGTAGATATTTGGTATATTAATTACAAATCAATAAGAGAAGCTGCGCTTATTGATGATGTGCCTGGACAAACACCAAAAAAGATAAGAATCATTGGATTTTTACTGCTTCTTGCTGGAACTCCAAGATTAGCCATTCAGCTTTTATACCTACTTTAAAAAATAGGCCTGAAAGAAAAACTATCTGGTTAACTGAGTATCAAGCCACTCCAATAAACGATCTAAACTATCGAATTGGCAAATAACTTGTTTCTCATCAGAGATTCTCTGTTCAATTAACTCGCTAGTTTTTTCGCTTGGTCCAAACAAGACTAACGGTCGCTTAAATTTAATTGCCAACTCAACTTCATTTTTTGTCCCTTGAGATCCTGGAAGAGCAATTACAATGTCAGCTGTGAGTATATTTACAAAATTTCGATTTACACCATCGATCCCATCAAAGACTCCCAACGGAGTAATAATCGGAAGTTCTATATACTGATTAGGGTATCCTTCTCTAAGATTAAACTTTCCATCAATTTTTTCAGTAGGCAGAATTCCAATTGATATCCCTATTCTCTCTGGAACTGAGCAAAAAGCTGCGGCAACCTCAGTCATTACTCCCTGTCCTCCACCAGTTAGTAGATGTACCTTGCGTCGTCCTAGTGCTTCTCCTAAAGGAGAGGAAAGTTCCTTCCAAGAGTCTTTTCCAGAACCCATCACACCAACTATCGGCAATCTATTAATCATATTCCTTCCTCAAACACCGAATACCAGAGATGTCACTTAAATTACCTAGCATTTAGTGCAATATTAATCTGTCATTCAGTATGGTTATATCACTTAAGCCTATCGAAAAATAACCTTCTAATAAGTTCAAAACGATGTTAGGTTCCAAGTCTAAGCTCTGATAGTATTTAAATATCTTAAATGAAAATACGTACACGAATTTCAACTCTCCTCACATTACTTGTCTGCCTTGGATTAATAGTTTTTCTAGCAAAACCGTCAGCAAGAAGAGCACCACAACCTGCTGTAAATATAAATCTTGATTGGGAATTATTTGAACAACCTGGAATACTCTCATTTCTCCAAAAAAATGCTAACGGAACTTGGACACTTCCGGCAGGCAACACTAGACTTTATTCAGTTTTAAATGGCGAAACTTTAAGTGATCTAACAACAGAGAATGCTATTCTTTCACTATTAAAAGGAAAACTTCGCGCAAGTAAAAATAAAATTGCAGACCGAAGATCCTTTACAGTTGCAGGGATTACAAAGAGTCAAGTAACCCCTCTCGGCGTTAATTTTGCTCCTAAAATTGTTGAGTTAGATTCTACTACTCATGAATTGTATCTAGGCACTTCTAACCGTTCAAAATTAGTTAAAGTCTTTCAGTTTAAAAACAAAGAGCCTAATTTTGCAGATCTATTTCCTGACTATGTTAAGAGATTTAAGATCCCTGTTACTCTCAAGAAAAAGGGAAATTCCTTAGTTGTCAGTAGAAATAAAACTGTAGAGAGCTACAAATCACTCCTTATTGTATCCAAAAGTTCTGCCGCTAGCACTGCCGCAATACAAGCTTGGGCAATTGAATTAGCAGATGGAGGATTAGAAAAAAAAAAAAAAAACCTT
>CAZTER010000394.1:0-2723 GCA_964612045.1 uncultured Bdellovibrionales bacterium | reverse complement strand
TATGGTAGCTTATTTAATGATGAACTACATGGTGGTCCTGGCCAGGATAATATTTATGGCGATCAAGGAAATGATACAATTCTTGGAGAAGGTGGAAGTGATAATCTCTATGGTGAAGAAGGAGATGATAAGATCTCAGGTGGTGGCGGATCCGACAATATTTATGGCAACTCCGGAAATGATCGGTTAAGTGGTTCTGCTGGATCCGATAAGATTTATGGTGGTGATGGTCATGATATTCTGAAAGGTGATGGCGGAGATGACTTCCTTAATGGTGAGAAAGGTAATGATAAACTTTATGGTGGAAAGGGGTACAATAGATTAGTTGGAGGAGGCGGTAAGAATAAGTTTTTTAGGTCTCGCTAACTCAACCATAAGTAGATTGTTGAATAGATCGTTAATTGATACGGGCTTAATTCTTAATTAAGCCCGTATTTTTTGATGTCTTTGGAAAGGTTGATTCTACCTTAAATTCATACAGGTTATTTTGTGTTTTAGAGGCTTGTTTACCAGCCTAAGTTATTCTGATACCCTACTAAAAGGTTAGTTATTTGCCCTCGTAACTCAGTTGGATAGAGTACAACTTTCCTAAAGTTGGAGTCGGGAGTTCGAATCTCTCCGAGGGCATTTTTATTTACTATAAAGCTAACTTAACTCCAGTAGTTAACTCCGCAAGTAATTTATTACCTTATTCTTAATAGTGAACTAATTACCAAATCTTACCTCACCCTCCGTATCCTAAATTAATCCTAGAGATAAAGAGGAGTTTATTTCGTCGCTGTCTCTAAAAGATGTTTTTTAAAATTTCATAAATGTCTTGATATTTCATGTAAATAGCCATCGATTTTATCTCTTTTTGATTAGTAATTTGTTCTATGTGACTCTTTGAGGGCTTAGATTCCTGAGGGCATTATTATGGATCCAAAGTTTATTAATAGTTCGGGTATAGTTCAAAATCAAAAAGAACGAGGGCTTAATCTTGGCTCTCTCTTAGGTCTGATTGGTGGATCTCCCTCACTTAGTAACTCTACGCTTCCAGCAGCTCCAGATTCAGAATCTCTCCTTGGGGTTGATTTTGAATCTATGGCTAAAATGATGAGAAAATTTTCAAAATCTAGAGGATTACAACGACCCTCTCTGCAACAGTATGAACTTATCCTTGGTGGAGGGGATTCTCCAGAGATGCTAACTAATAATGCAATTGAGTATTTGATGCGTTTCCCAGATGGAGAGGTTGATCTGAGAGCTTTTGCTAGAAGCTATGGTGAAAGATTAGATCGCTTTAGTACGCTTCTTAGGGAAGCGCGCTCAAGCAAGATTTTTACTAAGCCGATTCCTCAGGTTGTGGTTCATTCTAGAAAACTTAGAACTCTTTTAGGTGATATCGCTCAAAGTGCGTCTCCTAATATGCTAGCAGTAAAAGAAGCTTCTGCTGGATTTTATTGGGAAGCTGGAGGATTGCATGAAGATTTTCATTCTGGGAATAAGCCAGTAGCGTCTCAGGCAGAGGTTCATGCGCATCTACATGGATTATGTAGAGAGATGGAGATTTTTTTAAAAGATAGACCAGTACGAGAGTTCCTAGATGATTTAAAAGGTGTGGATACAGAACTTTTAAATAGACTCAAACAAGTTGCTGAGAAGATGAAGACAAAGTTCGATTTAAATGAAGAAACGCTTTAATTATCTGTTTTAGCTGAAACTGCTTATAGAAATAACCGAGCTATTGGTTGAACTATAGGTTGACTGCCTCAATCTCTGGAGCAATCAACCTATAGTTGTAATGTTTAGTTAGTTAAGTGGAAGAGTTGCTCCGTGTAAGCAGAACCTCTCAATCTCATCTTCGCTAGAGTTAGGATCATCAGTAAGCTTTACAGTTAAACGTGCAGCATCTGCAAAGATCTCTGAATATCCTGATTCGCCAAAGCAATAAATTTCAGCTACTCCGCCGCCGATATAAAAACGATCTTGAGCTTTAAATGCACTACAACTATTTGGAGGAGATTCTGCATTTGCTACTTCAAAGCTACATCCGCCGTAACCAGAACCTGCTTCAGGCCAACGATCTTTGTTCTGAGTATCTCTTACAACCACGCTGAAAGCATTTAATAATCTTCCGCTCAGAATCGCAGCGGCATTACCATTGCACTCTACAACGGCTGGTCTGTACCTAACATAGCTAGGAACATCTCCTGCACAGATACATCTTCTAAATCCAAATTCACCACCACATCTAGCAGCTCCACCGCCGCCGCCTGTTGATGGCTCTGCTAGTATCTCTGAGATCGTCCATACTTTTTGTCCGAATGGAGTAGGGGTTGGAGTAGGAACTCCAGGAGCTGGGGTTGCTGTTCCATTTCCACCAGAGTCGTCGGTATCTGATTTTTCGCTGCTAGACCCACCACCACAACTTGCAATAAAGAGGGATAGAATTATAGCTGATAAGGCAATTATTCGCTTCAAGTTAACCTTATCTCTTTTAGAGATTGTTGAGTTATCCTGCGCTTGGAAACTTGGTAAAGTCATATAAACTCACTAAAAATGAAGGTATAGATCGTGTACTATATCCGACTTAAAACAGCAATTTTGAAAGGATTATCTAGTGGATTGTTCTTTGAGATGTTGTTACTCAGCAAGCCATCTGTTTAGTACAACGCGGGTAATGTCCGCTGTTATAATATCATCGTAAGTCATGCCTGGCTTTATAAACATAATATTTCCAC
>CAZTER010000393.1:0-2723 GCA_964612045.1 uncultured Bdellovibrionales bacterium | reverse complement strand
TACCAGTCATTGAGAGTAAGGAAAGATGGTCGACTTCCCGTGTAAGTCTCTCTTTAATGGCATACCTCAATGGTGTTGTTATAGGAGAAAAGAAAGTTTCTCTATCCGAGATAACTCCCTACCTTGAGAGAGGAGAGAGACGAGAGATCCCGATATACGTAGAGGCTAAAGAGTTAACTGACTATCAGGTTGAACTACTGTGGGGCGATGAAAGTGGAGTAGTAAGACAGTTATCTGGAAGCCAGTATCTCAAAATTACTGAGCTTAAACATGGTGTTAAGTCTAAAGATTGCACCGATAATAACTGCCAAATAGTTCCATTTGTTGAGCTAGAAGTTGATAACAGTTCCAGTTTTCCCTTAAGGGACATAACTCTTTTAGTACATTCATCCCCATCTCAAACCACAGAACTTGCATTATCAGAGAGATTTCCAGAGAATACCGAGCGAATTGTCCTGAATGCTATGCAACTCGCGCCTGGAGAAAAACGGGTAATCCGTTTGATTTTACGCGAGCTATCCATCCATAAAGATGTCGAACCGAACTTTAATGTTCGAATTGAAGTAGCAGAGGCAGAGGAACTTGCATTTGAGAAGGTAGAGTTACCAGGTAATGGAAGAAGATTTAATCCAGATCAGTAGTCGGTTAAAGAGTAGCAACCAAGAAAGTAGTGCTCTATCTAATACTACCAAATCTCAAAAACCCGGGGTCTACATCAAGACATTTGGTTGTCAGATGAATCAGTATGATTCTGACAAGATCTTAAAGATCGTATCAGACCGCTACGCTCCAGTAGAAGATCCTACTCAAGCTAAATTAATTATAGTTAATACATGTAGTGTTAGAGATAAGGCTGAAAAGAAGCTATATAGCCTTCTTGGACAGCTCAAAGAGATTAAAGACGAAAAAGAGGGTGTCTTAATCGGAGTTGGTGGTTGCGTAGCGCAACAAGAAGGAGAACAGATTTTAAAGCGGAGCAAAGCAGTAGATTTTGTATTCGGCACTCATAACTTATCACTTGTTCCTAACTTAATAGATCGTCGATTAGAAGGGTTTGGTAGACAGGCTGCAGTAAACTATCGAGATGAATGGGAAGATATCCCTGCTGAATTTGTAGAGTCAAAATCGAGTGTATTTGTCTCTATTTCTAGAGGATGTAATAAGAACTGTACTTACTGCATAGTTCCTACTACTCGAGGGAAAGAGGTATCTCGCGCTATGAGCGAGATTCTAAAGGAGACGAGAATTGCCGCACATCGAGGCGCTCGCGAAATTACCTTACTAGGACAAACTGTTAACTCATACGGATTAGATCTAAATCCTAAAATATCATTTGTTCAACTCTTAGATGAGATCTCAAAAATTGATGGGATAGAAAGGATCAGGTTTATAAGCCCTCATCCTCAAGAGATCCGCGCAGACTTCGTTGATCTAGTTTGCTCTAATCCAAAGATTGCACACCATGTGCATATGCCACTTCAATCTGGCAGTGATCGAATATTAAAGGCAATGAATCGAAATTACAGAAGAAAGAGATATCTTCAGATTATCGAGCAAATTCGTTCGAGAGTCCCAGATATGGCAATTACTACTGATGTTATTATTGGATTTCCTGGAGAAACGGAACAAGACTTTCAAGAAACTATGGAGATTCTTAACTCAGTACGGTTCGACCATAGCTATTCATTTGTTTTCTCACCTAGACCTGGAACAGTAGCTGCGACTTTGACTGATGATACACCGACTTCAGAGAAGTTGGATCGTCTATACCGATATCAAACAAGACAAAATGAAATTGCTGCTGAAGTACGTAACTCTTGGTTACATAAAGAGGTAGAAGTTTTAATCGACGGACCTTCAAGCGCAGATCCGCAGATAATGTCTGGTAGATCCTCGCAAAATATCGGGGTAAACCTTGATAAACATTATCCAGATATAAAACCAGGAAGCCTTGTTAAAGTCAGGATAGAGGATACTGGACGCTATAACCTTAAAGGAACAATTGTTTCTAGTGCATAAAACCGCTCTTAGGGTTAAAATAGAGCTTTAATTTAAGGGCAATTGTAGCCCTTCCAGAAGTAGTTTTTATCAGAGCTTTTTATGACCAATGAGACGGCAATCGAGATGTTTGTAGGTGGCCTAGTACTAGATCCACATAGCCAACATCCAGTCGTAGTTTTAAAAGATGAGAGTGGAGATGTATGTTTACCTATTTGGATAGGGATTGCAGAAGCAACATCTATTGCTAGCGCAATTAAGCAACTTACTATGCCTCGCCCGCTTACACATGATCTAATGCTAGACCTATTTAATGAGATCGGCATTCAGGTTCAGAGAGTTGTTATATCTGATCTAAAGGACTCGACTTATTTCGCAGAGCTAATCTTATCTGTTGGCGATAAGGTAATAATGCTTGATTCTCGTCCAAGTGATGCAATTGCTGTTGCTGTGCGAGCCTCAGCTCCAATCTTTGTAGCACAACATGTTATTGAATTAGCAAAAGTTAACGCACCAACACTTCCTGCATCTGCATTACCACAAGAAAATCCTGCAGAGGGCGAAAATCAGGGAGAGGCAAGTGCAGAAGAAGGAGAGCCACAACCAGAGGGAGCTGAGTTTAGTTCCCTCACAAAAGACAAGGATAAGTGGCAAGATCTTCTCGACGATCTAGATCCTGATGATTTCAAATATAAAATGTAGTTGAAATACTATATTCTACTGTA